>JARLJJ010000143.1 GCA_031291275.1 Formivibrio sp. | reverse complement strand
GTGCAACGACTGGCTGAAGGGGATTTGCTGGCGCGGGTTGCGGTGGATGGTCGAGACGAGTTGGCCAAGGTGGCAAGACGGCTCAATGAAATGGCGCGAGAAAATGGCCGCTTGATTGCGGACGTGCGCGGTGCCGCTGAAGAAGTCGCCAGCGCGGCGACCGAGCTGGCGACGGCATCAGGAAATGTCCAGAAAGGGGCGGCCGCGCAAAGTGAAATTTCCAACGCTTCTGCTGGCGTCATGGAACAGATTCGGGGCAATGTGGCGTCTGTCGCTGCCAGTGCCAAAGATACAGAGATAATCGCCGATCATTCTGAAGGGCTGGTCCAGGACGGGGTGGGTGTCGTCGGACAGGCGGGCGCCGAAATGGCCGGTCTGTGTGATTCGGTTTCACATCTCTCGCAATTGATCGGTTCTCTCGGGGTTCGTTCCAGTGAAATCGGGGGCATCGTCGGCGTGATACGTGGCATCGCAGATCAGACCAATTTGCTGGCACTTAACGCTGCAATTGAAGCGGCTCGGGCTGGCGAGCAAGGCCGCGGTTTTGCAGTGGTTGCGGACGAAGTGAGAAAACTCGCAGAACGTACCAGTGGCGCGACGGCTGAAATCAGCCGGATGATCGAAGCAATCCGCACCGAAATCAATACAACTGTGCTGCGTATGGATGAAGGCCGGGCTAAGGCTGAGCGGGGCGTGTCTCTTGCCCAGCAGGCAGCACTGTCGCTGGCGGGTATTCGTGAGGGCGTGCACCGCACTCGTGAGCAAATCTGCTCGATTGCTGCGGCTACCAACGAGCAAAGTGATGCCAGCTGCCATGCAGTAAGCAATATGGCGCTGATTGCCACCAAAGCACAAGAAAATCATGCTGCCAGTAGTGAGGCGGTCGCCGTTGCGCGTTATCTGGAGGAATTGTCTTCGGGTCTGCGTGGCGCAGTCCTGCGTTTCAAAATCTGAGTTACCCACCAGGAGACCCATCATGGCAGTAATCATTGCAGGGATGAGCGTGCTGTTCGGCGCAACGTCGGTATTGAATTGGTCGCAAATGCGCCAGGAAAAAGAAGATTCCCGTCGCAGGCAAAGTGGCTTGTCTGCCGTGCGCGCCGGGGTGACTTTGATGACCGTGGCGCAACAGCATCGCGGGATTGCTGCTGCATTATTGAATGGCGATCAGCGATTTATCTCGCGTCTGGCAGCCAAGCAGCAGGAAATTGGTCAGGCCATGGTTGTTCTGGCGCATGTCTTGAATGAAGCACCTGAACTTGCGGCCAGTGGATGGCGCTTTGCTTCTGTTCAGAAAACGTGGCGACAATTGCATACCACCGTGCAAACATTGACTCCCGAAGCAAGTTTTAACGAACATACCGCGCTGATCCAACAGATTTTGTATGTACTCGGCGATGTGGGGGAACGGGCGGGGCTGCTGGAAAATCGGCGGGCCGGGGTTTTGTTCCCTGCGGAGTCCTTGCTGTTGCGCTTGCCGCTGCTGACTGAATGCATCGGTCAGGCCCGCGCGTTGGGATCAGGTTTTGCCGCACGAGGAAAAATTGGCGCAGTAGGGCGTATTCGGCTCACTTTTCTTGAACAGCGCATGCGCGAGAACTTGTCGCGCGCAGTTACGGCGCTGGAGTCCTTGTCTTTGCAGGCGCCGAGCGCGACCTGCCGTGACAAAGTTCATGCACTCCTGAATGTGATTTCCGCCCGTATTGTTGGCCCCGAAAAAATTGATATCACGCCAGAGGCTTACTTTGCCATTGCCACGGAAGCGATCGATGCCTGTCTTGCTCTTTGGCGAGAAGCCGCCCAAGTCGCAGAGCTGACTGAGTCATCGGTCGCCAAGCCCGGTTTCCTGCGGCCACTGGTCACGAGTCTGCTTGTTTTAAGTGTGTCGGCGGGGGCATGGTTGGCGTGGGCCTGAAATGCCCTTCGTGATGAATTGTCAGGGACAACCTGTCACATGCCGACTTGTTACCAAGTAATTGAAACTGGCTTGGCATTAAGCTGAGGATATGGGCAGTTATTCGGGCCGCTCAGCTGCCGACCGGGGCGTAAAGCACCCGTTCGAAATTACTGCCGCGTTCCAGTGCCTGAATTAGGCGCACGCGGTAGAGAAGGGTGCCATCCCAGATGTCCAGTTGGCGACTCTGGCGATGCCAGCCACTGGGCAGGATCAGACTGGCTTGCGATTTCAAGGAGGGAACGGCCGGGAGAAGCAGGATTTCGCTGTAATTCCTTTGCCCCAGGCGAACCAAATCTGAAGGACGAGCCAGTGCCGGTTGCGGGGTGCCTGGCAATAGTCGCATGCCGACGTGGAGTTGCATGTCGGTCTCTTCCAGCGAACGTGTTACCCCCGCCAAGGGCGTGCCTTCCAGCGTCACGCCCAGCAATTGGTGCACATGAATTCGCGTAGTACTGTCTTGGGGCCGAGCCAGCAGAATTTCCTGCGCCGTCTCACGCAAGAGTTCCCACTGTTCGGTATGCACAACAGGATGCTGCACGGGGCGGATGCTGGCGCTGGTTTGGCCGAAAAGACGTAATTCTTCCAGTGCGCGCCGGTCCAGTTGTATGTTTTCTTCGGGTACGGGCGGCAGCTTGTCCCCGGCAAGCAGGCGATTCAGATCTACGAGACTTGATTCCACTTGAATCGGCCGCGAACCGCTCTGACGCCGAAAGGGCAACTCGGTAGGCAATTCGCACCAGCGTCGATAAATATCCGTCAACAACGCTTCAGCGGCTTGCGGAGCCAGTTCGGTGCCTAAGCCGAGCCGTTGCGGAAGTTCGCCCTCGCGCAGCGATTTGATCCGTTTGCTGAGTACTTGGGCCAGTGCCAGGGTATCGATTTCGCGTACGCTGGCGCCATCCAGAGGTCTGCTGGCACGCAATGCCGGTGCGGGAGCCGCCAAATCAATTTGCAGGCTGGTTTTCCCTTGCGGCGCGGGTGCCCGGGGCATCAGGGTGGTGCGGGTGGACAGCAGTTCCAGAGCACGGTCAAGCCAGAGCAAGTGCTTGCTGGAAAGTTGGCGTACCCCACTGCCTGCGAGCAACAGGATGCGGATCAGCATCGACTGTGGCATGGTCGAACAGTGAATTTCGATCAGGCTGTCGCGTACCGTGTGTCGGGCAAGACCTGCCTCCTCAACCAGTTGGTAACGGGTAAACAAACGTTGCCAAACTTCAGTGGGAACGGAACGGTAAACCAGTAGATAACCGCGTGCTACATACGACCCATAACGCAGGGTGCGTTCGGCAATCAGTGCGTGATGCTCGATCAGCCCGGGATGACCCTCTCGTGCGGCGCGCCAGCAACGTGCATAAGCTGTTTCCAGGTGCGCCCAGAGCGCTTGAGCCTCATGCCAGTGCTGCGCTTCTTGCGCGAGCAAGGGCAATGGGCGACCGGTGTAATGGGGAAGCAGTCCGGCTTGAGTGGTGTGGGTTGCTTCGCGCAATAATTCAAGACTTTTGAGTAGCTCGACGGCGTCGATTCGACTGGCATTGAGCTTGCTGAATATTTCATCCAGCTCATGGCAAGACTGCCGGGTGTTGATCAGCGGCAGCAGCTTCAGCCATTCCCTAGCCCCGCGTACGTCTGCGAATGGTGGTTCATTCCCGACAGAAGGGAGGGGGATGGCATCAAGGCTCATGGTGTGGGGTCGTACTCTTTGGGTTTGATTCTCAGTATTATAGGTCTTTGTACTCAATGGAAAAGGGCTGTACACAATGTACAGCCCTTTGACCCGGCAAAGAGCGGATGGTTTACAGCAAAACGCGTTCAATACCGCCGTTTCGCGCCTGTTCTACATATTTTGGCAACCAGTCTTCACCCAGCAGCTTGCGCGCCATTTCCACCACGATGTAATCAGCCTCGGTGCCGGCATCATCGTTGTAGCGAGAGAGTCCCTGCAGACAGGAAGGACAGGAGGTGAGGATCTTGACCGGGGTTTTTTCTCCGGACTCGAGGCGCAATGCCGCGGCACCCTGCTGCATTTCTTCCTGCTTGCGAAAGCGTACTTGCGTGGCGATATCCGGGCGAGCAACGGCAAAGGTGCCGGATTCACCGCAGCATCGATCATTCAAGGTGACGGGTGCCCCCATCAACTTGTTGGCGACATCAATGCCCTTGTACTGCTTCATCGGGGTATGGCAGGGCTCGTGGTACATGTAACGTGTGCCGTTGACCCCATCCAGCGTCATGCCCTTTTCCATCAGGTATTCGTGGATATCGAGCAGGCGGCAGCCAGGGAAAATCTCCTCGAAGCGGTATTTCAGCAACTGGTCCATGCAGGTGCCGCAGGACACGATCACCGTCTTGATGTCGAGATAGTTGAGCGTATTGGCCACGCGGTGAAACAGCACACGGTTTTCCGTGGTGATTTTTTCGCCCTTGTCTTCGAAGCCGGAAGACGTTTGCGGATAACCGCAGCACAAATAGCCTGGCGGCAATACCGTGGTGGCCCCGACATGCCAGAGCATGGCCTGCGTGGCGAGCCCGACCTGGCTGAACAGCCGTTCCGAACCACAGCCGGGGAAGTAGAACACCGCATCCTGCTCGTCCTGCTGCTGCGGGTTGCGGATCACCGGCACCATATTGGCATCATCGAGGTCCAGCAGCGCGCGCGAAGTCTTGGTGGGTACCTTGGCTGGCAGTGGTTTGTTGATGAAATGGATGATTTGCGTCTTGATATCCGGCCGGCCGAGTGTTGCCGGCGGCTGTTTCACCGATGAACCGGTTATTCCGAGTCGACGACCAATCGCATGGCCGAGGCGCTGGGCGCGATAACCAATACTGATCATGCCGGTGCGTAGCAGCTTGATAGTGGCCGGGTCTTTCATGGTCAGGAAAGCCATGCCCAAGGCAGTACCGGGATTGAACGGTTTCTTGCCTTCCTTGCGCAGGAAATTGCGCATCGCGACCGAGACATCGCCGAAGTCGATCTTGACCGGACAGGGCGTGACGCAGCGGTGGCAAACGGTACAGTGATCGGCCACGTCCGCGAGTTCGCTGAAGTGCTTGAGCGAAATGCCGCGCCGGGTTTGCTCTTCGTACAGGAAAGCCTCGGTCAGCAGCCCGGTGGCGAGGATCTTGTTGCGCGGGCTGTAGAGCAGGTTCGCACGCGGCACATGCGTGGTGCAGACCGGCTTGCACTTGCCGCAACGCAGGCAATCCTTGATTGATTCGGAAATCGCGCCCAGATCGGAGGCCTCCAGAATCAATGATTCGGCACCGAGCAGATTGAACGACGGCGTATAGGCGTTGGTCAGGTCCGAGCCAGGCAGGAGCTTGCCTTTGTTGAAGTGGCCATCGGGATCAATCTGTTGTTTATAGGCCTCGAACGGCGCCAGTTCCTCGCGGCTGAGGAATTCGTACTTGGTGATGCCGATGCCATGTTCGCCGGAAATCACCCCGCCCAGATCGCGCGCGACCTGCATGATGCGCGCCACGGCGCCATGTGCCGTTTGCAGCATCTCGTAATCATCGGAGTTGACCGGAATATTGGTGTGCACATTGCCGTCGCCAGCATGCATGTGCAGCGCCACGAACACGCGGCCTTTCAGGTTCTTGCGCTGGATTTCGCCTACGGCGCGCAAGATCGGTTCGTCAGCCGTCCCTGAGAACAGATCCTGCAAGCTGGTCAGCACTTCGCGCTTCCAGGAAACGCGCAGGAAGAAATCGCGTAGTGCAGTAAATACGTTGTGCGGTTCGGTGCAGGTCTTTTCCAGCGGCGCAGCTGGAAATGCACCGAGATAATCGGTCAACGGCGCGTCGAGGTGAGCAAGTTGCCACTGCCAGCGCGCTCGTGTGGCTTCGATCAGCTCCAGTGCTGCTTCACGCCGGTCACCAATCAGCTCGTCCAAAAGGACCGGTTTTTCGCCCGGCGTGGTGACTGGCAGATGGCCTGCGGTGAAAAAATCGGCAAGGCGAGTGAGCAGCTTCAGTTTGTTGGCAATGGATAATTCGATATTGATGCGCTCGATGGCATCGGAATAATCGCCCAGGCGCGGTAGCGGAATCACCACGTCTTCGTTCACCTTGAAGGCGTTGGTATGGCGCGCGATTGCCGCCGTATTTGATCGGTCCGCCCAGAATTTCTTGCGGCTTTCTGCGGTGACTGCGGTGAAGCCTTCTCCGCCGCGCGCATTGGCGATGCGCACGACCTGAGACGCCGCTTCGCCAACGGCATTTTCGTCGTCCGAGGCGATATCGGCGATCAATACCATCTTGGGTCGACCGCGGTGTTTGGCCTTGGTCGAATAGCCGACGGCACGAACATAACGCCAGTCCAGGTGTTCAAGTCCTGCCAGTACAGCTGCAGGCTTGCCGGCAAAAAGCTGGGTGATTTCAACGATGGCTGGCGTGGCTTGTGCCACCGTGCCAAAGAATTCCAGACAGACCGTGCGCACATGCTGTGGCATGCGGTGCAACACGAACCGCGCCGAGGTGATCAGGCCGTCGCAGCCTTCTTTCTGTACGCCGGGAATACCACAGAGGAATTTGTCGGTGACATCCTTGCCCAGCCCCTCTTTGCGGAAAACGCTGCCTGGCGTTTCAATCAATTTTTCTTCGATCAGCGTGGTGCCGTCGGGTTTGAAGCGGCTGACGCGGAAGGTGACTTTCTCTGCATCGTGGATCTTGCCCAAGTTGTGGTCCAGGCGTTCGGTAAACAGCCAGTTGCCGTCCGGATCGACCATTTTCCACGACACCAGGTTGTCGAGCGCCGTCCCCCACAGCACAGCTTTTTTGCCGCCTGCGTTCATGGCGACGTTGCCGCCGATGCACGAAGCATCGGCCGAAGTCGGATCCACGGCAAAAACCAGTCCGGCGCTTTCGGCGGTATCCATTACGCGCCGGGTAACGACGCCCGCGCCGCACTGGATGGTGGCAACATCGTGTGCCACGCCGGGAATGCGGATATATTCCACGCCGTTGTGGCGGTCGAGTTTTTCGGTGTTGATCACCGCCGACATCGGTGTCAGTGGTACCGCGCCACCGGTGTAGCCGGTGCCGCCGCCGCGCGGGATGACCGTCAAGCCAAGTTCAATGCAGGCAGCCACCAGTGGCGCCATTTCGGCTTCCGTATCCGGGTTGAGCACCACAAAAGGATATTCGACCCGCCAGTCGGTGGCATCGGTGACGTGCGACACGCGTGCCAGGCCGTCAAAACAGATATTGTCACGCCGGGTGAGCCGGGCCATGCGTTGCAGGATTTTGCGGCGCAGGTCGGCGATGTCGCGAAATTCTTGTTCGAAGGCATCGACTGCTTTATGCGCGCTGGCCAGCAGGTGTTCAACTTTATCGTTGTCCTGGCGGCGCTTGTCGATTTCATTGAGCCGGTGGCGGATGGCCTCAATCAATAATTTGAGGCGTTGCGGGTTTTCCAGCTGCTCGTCTTGCAGGTAGGGATTGCGTTTCACCACCCAGATATCGCCCAGCACTTCAAACAACATGCGCGCCGAGCGGCCGGTACGTCGTTCGCGCCGCAATGCATCCAGCGTATCCCAGGCATCATGGCCAAGCAGGCGAATCACGATTTCCCGATCGGAAAACGAGGTGTAGTTGTAGGGAATCTCGCGCAGGCGCTCGGGTGCGGTGGTGAGTTCGGCCATTATGTGTTTTCTCCAGTGACTTCGGTCCGCTGCTATTACAGTCGGGAACCCTAAATCTTAGCGGAAAACGCAAACATTAAAGAGGCAAATTGTTGGCTAAGTGCCAGGGCGATCTTTGCTGGGGTATATCGTGGTCAGTGAGGCATCTGCTGGTGATGGTTTAACCGGCATCATGACTGCTGAAAAAATGCCGGCTGGTCTTGATTAAGCTCTGGGCATATTCACTGAGACGACTTGGCTGACGCGCAGGTTCGGCGGCGATGAGCCTGTCGGCGCGAGCGAGCAAGACGGCAAAGTCATTGGAATAGTCTTCCTCGCGCAACAACTCAAGAACCCCGGCATTGACCAACTTGGTATGCACGCGGTGATTGGCTTCGCACAACATGACTCTGATCCCGCGTTTTTGCAACTTCTGGGTGACTTCTTCCAACAGTTGCAGCCCGGTAATATCGGTAAACGGGACATGGCGCAGGCGCAGGATAAGGATGCGTGGATCGGTATGGGTTTGCAATAGCGCGCGTTCGAAGTTTTCCACGGCACCGAAAAAGAAGGGACCGTCGATTTCATACACCAGTAAGCCCTTGGGCAGATCGACCAAGCCTTGGTTCAGCAGTTCGAATTTGAGTTCCTGGCTACCCAGTTGCTGGACTTCAACGCTGGCGGCCATGCGCCGCATGAATTGCATGATGGCCAGAATCACGCCGATATTGACGGCAATGACCAGATCGGCAAAGACCGTGAGAAGAAAGGTAATGATCAGGATGGCCACATCGGCTCGCGGGGCACGCTGTACGATGCGGACAAAATGTTTTACCTCGCTCATGTTGTAGGCGACGACAAACAGAATCGCAGCCAGTGATGCCAAGGGGATGTTGGCGGCGAGAGGGGCGAGAAATAGCAGGGTCGCCACCAGCGTTAACGCGTGGACAATGCCGGCCAGTGGGCTGGTGCCGCCATTGCGGATATTTGTCGCGGTACGGGCGATTGCCCCGGTGGCGGCAAATCCGCCAAACAAGGGCGAGACGACGTTGGCAATGCCCTGACCGATCAATTCCTGATTGGAATTGTGCTTGGTGCCTGCCATGCCATCGGCCACAACGGCAGATAACAATGATTCGATAGCCCCAAGCATGGCGATGGTGAAGGCGGGGCCTAACAGTTCGATGACCCGTGATGTTGTTACCGTAGGCAGCACGAAGTGGGGCAATCCGAGCGGAATGCCGCCAAAAGCGGTGCCGATGGTGGCTACGCCGCTGAAATGAAAAATGGACTGTATGACGGTCGCGGCAACCATGGCGAGCAATGGGCCGGGAATGCGGCGTAAACCATAGAGGCGCGACGAGAACAGCACTAACAGCAGGCTGCCTACGGCGATCAAGGTCGTGGTTAGATGCAGTTGCGGCAGAACTTCGACCAAATGCCAGAGCTTTTCATGGAAATGCCTGCCGGTCACTTCAGGCAAACCCAAGAAGTCTTTCCATTGGCCGACGAAAATAACCACGCCGATACCGGCCGTGAAGCCGATGATCACCGGTGCCGGAATGAATTTGATGACGGCGCCCATTTTGGTTATGCCCATCATCACCAGAATCAGCCCGGCCATCAGTCCAGCCAATTGCAGGCCTTCAATCCCGTATCTGGCGGTGATGCCTGAAAGAATGGCGATAAACGCGCCGGTCGGTCCGGCAATCTGCAACCGGCTGCCGCCCAGCATGGAAACCAGCAAGCCGCCGATGATCGCGGTATACAGGCCCTGTTCGGGCCGGGCGCCAGAGGCAATGGCAAAAGCCATGGATAAAGGTAGAGCGACGACCCCGACAATGATGCCGGCAACGATGTTCGGTAGCAGCTTGTCGCGCCCAAACAGTCCGGCGCGCTTGGCTTCAATAATGGAAATCACGCTATTCTTCCTGCTCAATGGTTGGTTCGTGAGGAATGTCTCTGGAACCGGTTAATGCCGTTTCTTGCTGGTGCTCATTTTACGCTTATAGTTTTACTTGGTTACGTCCCGCATGCTTGGCTTCGTAAAGTTTCTCGTCTGCCAGTAGAAAGACACTGGCAAGATCGTCGTCTGCCTGACAGGGTGCGACACCGATACTGATGGTGACGCTAATTTCGGGGGCAATCCGCTCCCATGTCCATCCTTCAACCAGCCGGCGCAAGCGTTCGGCAACTTCGGCGCCTTGTGGTCCGTCACGGTTTTGCAGCAACACGGCAAATTCCTCCCCACCCCAGCGCGAAACCAGATCCCCTTGTCGACAGCCGGATTTGAGCAGCGCGGCAACCTGGCGCAAGACCTTGTCGCCGACTTCGTGTCCCCAGGTGTCGTTGATGATTTTGAAGTGATCCACGTCGATCATCAGTGCTGAAACGGGAATATCCGTTGCCATCAGCAGGCTGTCCGCACTTTGTTCCAATCCGCGCCGGTTCAACAGTCCGGTCAGGGCGTCTTCGCTGGCCATGCGTTCAACCCGATGGCGTTCCTGGCGCTCGTTGGCATGTTTGCGGCGCAATTGGGCATTTTCCATCCGCGCTTTTTCGACTTCCAGTTGCATTTCCATCGCTTGCAGCTTGTACGGGGCCAGGCGTCGCTGGGTTTCCTGCTGTAGTGCGTGGTAGCGTTTGAAGTGTTCCAGCGCGTGCTGCCAGTCTTGGCGAATTTCACAGGTCTCCGCCAAGGCCAATTCGATCTGGAGCAGTAAGTGCTGGGTACCCATGGATTTGGCTTTATCCAGCGCTCGTTTCAACAAGTCGGTGGCGCCGGGCAAGTCATTACGCAGCATGGCAAGCCGGGCCAACGCCAATAAATTGGTAGCCAAACCGAGCGCATTGCCTTGGGTTCGGTTGAGTTGTTGCGCTGCTTTCAAGGCATTTTCTGCTGCGACCAAATCTCCTCTGGTCAGCAGAATCAATCCGGAAATGGTCTGAATCTCCGCCTGTTGTTCGCAACTGGCGCCGTGGGCATGGGCCAAGGCTTCGAGTGCCTCGCCAAGACGCCCCATTTCATAAAGATCAGCACCGGTATTAATGCAAGCCCCAGCGTAAAGGGTGGGATCGTTGCCCTCTTTCCAACTGGTCATTGCCCAACGATGGTGAGAGAGGGCAGAAGTGGCATCGCCATGGGTCAGATAGATCTGTCCCAAGCCGATCAGCGCGCGCAGCCAGGTTTCATCGGCGTGGGCGCTGTGCGAAATATCCAGGCAACGCGACCAGTACTGCAGGGCTAGGTCGTAATCACTGACCGTGAAATGGGCGCGGGCGATTTCCTGCAGGCAATCGGCGATCAGGGCTTGCAGGCTGTTTTCTTCTGCAATCATCAGGGTGTGGTTGAAAAGTGCAATCGCTTCCTGATAACCCCCTTGCAGGGTCAGTGCACGGCCGTGGTTGACCAGTCCTTCCAGGTAGCCTTTCTGGTAGCCGATCCCAATCGCTTGTACACAAGCCTCCTCGGCGAGGGTTTGCGCTTCGACGCTTTTTTCGCGGTAAAGCAGCAGCGCGCGCCGGTTCAGATTGTCAATTTCTGCAAGAGAGGTCATGGTCACGCTAGTTTACAGCCAATTGAGTGCTAAGGCAGCGAGAGAAGGAGAAGTCTGACACGTACTTTGTTACGTTGGCGACTGATCCAATATGTCTGCGCGTAATTGTTGATAGTTGGCGGCATGTTGCGCGGCGGCATCCTGTTCGTCCGCGACCAGGCATGTTTCAATCAGTGCCTCTTCTACCCATGCCCGCAAGTGTTTGGAGCCAGATTCCTCTGCCAGGGCCTGAGCGTTGTTAAGAAAATCCAGTGCACCCTCGATTTCCTGGTTGCGAAGCTCGCACAGGCCGAGTTGAACCAAGTTGACGACTTCGCCAGGCAAGCAACTGATCAGGTGATTGATCTTGAGTGCCAGCATCAGACTGGTTTGTGCTTTGTCCAATTCACCTCTTTTGAGTTGGATTTCGCCGATCAGCCCGTAGACGCTGCCTTCCTGTCGGTAGTTTTTGGCGGCGCGTATTTGTGGCAAGGCTTCCTTGAGCAGAACCAGTGCGGCTACCGTTTGCCCTTGCTTGACCAGATCGTTGGCGATATGAAGTTGTGCTTCGCTGTAGAGCAAGGGATCGTCGCTTTCCAGTGCCAATGTCTCGGCCTGGCGGTGGTGCTCAAGCGCCAAGGCAAATTGATCGCGGAGCAGATGGAGCGATCCAAGGTCAAGATGCGTCTGGGTGAGTGTTTTGCTATCGACGTCCGGGGACGGAAGGGCCAGACAGTTTTGCCAACAAGTGGCGGCTTTTTGATAATGGTTTTGCGTAAAAAGGCTGCATCCCAGTAATTGCAAAGCCTCGCCCTTGTACGGCCCGATATTTTGCTGGTCAGCCAAGCTATGGACCTGTAGCAGTACAGCTAAAGCTTCATTATCGCGACCAAGCATCAGTAAAATTCGGGCATGCAGACACAATGCCGCTGCTTCGAGGGGGGCGGCGCCATGCTCCGCTGCAAGCTGGCGTGCTTGCACCGTCAATTCCAGAGCTTCACTGCTCTGGGATTGGGCGAGTTCGCTGGCGCGAGTGATAAGAGAATCAGCAGAGGCAGGTGTCAGCATGGTACAAGGGTGTCCTTACATCCTTCAGCATATCACTGCTTGACGGAAGCGCCAGCCCGGAATCGGCCAAGGCGGGTGTGAGGTTTTACTGACGACCAAGTGACAAAAACGCTATAAACAGCCTAAGCTTAGCAACATTGATTAAAACCCTTCTCATAGTGTTGTTCTTGGATAGGCACGAACAACCCCAAAAGGACATGAATTGCGCATGAAAACCGAGCGTGGTTGGCGCGGTACGCTGTATCAGCACCCTATTTTATTGATTGCCGGATTGTTTCTGGCGGGGTTGGCATTGGTCGCCTTGGGGGTTCTGTACGTGAATCAGCACGAAGAGCGAAGCTTCGTGACTTTTTCCGAGCACCTGATGCAGACTTTTGTCGAGCAGGAATCGCATGAGTTGGAAAAGATCGACCGGGATTATGCGGTTTGGGATGATTTTTTTGAGCACCTGCACGGTGAAACAGCAGATCAAGCTTGGCTGGAAAAAAATATAACGGAATCGCTGTACCGTAATTTTGAAGTTGTGGATGCCCTGGTTTTATCCGCTGGTCTGCACCCGGTTTATGCATTGCACCGTGGCGAGCCAACCCGTTTTAACCGCCTTGAAGATTGGAACAAAGAATTTGCCAGTGTGCTGACGCGCAAGTTGGCTTTACAGCCGAACGTGACCACATTATCCGGGGTGGTACGAAGCCAACAAGGTTTGCAAATGCTCGTGGCTGAGCGGGTTCGCCCGGAGCATGATGCGGATGCTGGAAAACAGCGTTATGGATGGCTGATTCTTGCGCGTAATCTTGATCCTTCCTGGTTTGAAGAAACAGGCCGGCTGTTGTCGGTCAATGATGTAACGATCAATCCTCAGCCGCCACGCGACGGCTTGCCGCGCTACGCGGTCATGGGGCTGGATCTTGACCAGCCACCGGTCGGCTGGATGACTTGGCGGGTTAACCGCATCAACGGTAGTTACAACACACTCTATCCCTTGTTGTCAGGGCTGCTGGTCTTGTTCTTGATCGTTTTGCTGCTGGCGCGTTCCGTGTTGAAGATGCATCGCTGGCAACTCGATGTTCACGGCCGCATGTTGCGCCAGTCGGAGACGTTACGACACCTCGCGCATTTGCCGCATGGCGGAGAAAACGAAAACAGTTATTTCCTTGAAGTTGCCAATGCAGTCCAAAGGACGCTGAATATTGCCCGGGTTACCCTTTGGCGCAACGATACCAGCCACGGTCTGCTCCAGTGTGTAGCTACGAGCGGCGAGGCGGATGTGCTGGATGCCTCGATCGATGCCAGGCTGCACGGTGACTATTTTCGCTTGCTGAATGAACGCCGGATATTGGTGGCTACCGATGTCGCCAAACAACCTTGGCTGGGATCCCTGGCGGAAAATTGGTGCTTGCATGGCGTGAAGTCGATGATAGATGCTGCCGTGACCGTGCGGGGCCGTTTGTCCGGGGTATTGTGTGTCGAAGGCGTGGATCACGCGCAGGAATGGACACAGGATCAGATCAGTTTTGTGTCTTCTGCTGCCGATCTGGTTGCCGTAGCGTATGAATCGGCCGAGCGGCGACGCACCGAGGCCGCACTGCACCGGCAGCAATTCTATGATGTGTTGACAGGTTTGCCCAACCAGTTGCGTCTGGGGCAACTGGTGCAACAGCAATTGCTGGTGCCGGGTTGCCGGCTGGTGTACGCGTTGTGGAGCGTGAGTGGCCTGCGTGATGTGAACGATGCCATGGGGCGTGCCGGTGGCGACCAGGTATTGCAGGAAATTGCGCGCCGTCTTGAGCAGACCCTCGGTGAGTTTGTCGCCGCCCGCCTGGCTGGAAACCGCTTTGTCCTGGTGTTGCTGAATGTGCCTGCGCCACAGGTTTCCGAGTCACTTGAACGCATCCATTATCGATTGCGGGAACCGATCACGCTGGAGAATGGTGTGACCGTGCCGCAAGTTACTTGCGGGGTGAGCTTGGCGCCACAGGATGCGCTGACTGCCGATGAATTGCTGCGCCATGCCGAATTCGCTCTTGAAGCCGCCCGCTCGCGCAACGAGGCTCCGATTGAATTTTATGCGCCTGAACCCAATGCGGTTGCCCGTGAGCATTACCAGCTGGCCGGTGCCATGCCGGCCGCACTGCTGCGGGGCGAATTCGAACTGTATTTTCAGCCGTTTGTTGATTTGAATAGCCGCAGAGTCTTGGGCGCCGAAGCTTTGTTGCGCTGGTTCCATCCGGAAAAAGGACAGATTACACCACAGCAATTTATTACCATTGCCGAGGAAACTGGCCAAATCCATGCGTTGGGACGTTTTGTCCTGGAAGAGGCTTGCCGGAAGTTGCGTTGCTGGATCGAGAAAACGGGCAAACCGTTGGTGGTCGCGGTGAATGCTTCACCGCTGCAATTACGTGATCCTGCTTTTCCGGCTTTTGTGCAGCAGGTATTGAATGAGCAGAATCTTCCGCCGGATGCTTTGGAAATCGAGATTACCGAAAGTATGTCGATTGAGCTGTTCGAGCAAGCGCCAGAAGCGCTGCGCCGCTTGCGCGAGATGGGGATCCGCCTGTCGATCGATGATTTTGGTACGGGTTATTCCTCCTTGTCGTACTTGCGGCGTATGCCGGTCAACAAACTCAAGATCGACAAGAGTTTTATTGAGCATGTGCCTGGGCAGCAGCAGGATGCCGATTTGGCACGCATGATTATCAGCCTCGGCCGAATTTTGGGGATGGAAGTGGTCGGTGAAGGGATTGAAAACGAAGAGCAGTTGCAGTTTTTGCAGCTGCATGGCTGCCATATTGGGCAGGGCTACTTGTTTAGTCGACCCGTGAGTGCAGTTACCTTCGGGGCAATTCTGGAGCGAGGACTGCCTGTGGCATGAATGGTGGTTCGTGGACGAAAAAAGCCGGCATGTACGCCGGCTTTTTTATTGACGGTAAATACGGTCTAGTCTTCTTCGTCCATGATCGCCGAGGTGTATACATCTTGAACGTCATCCAGGCTTTCCAGCGCGTCCAGCAGCTTTTGCATCTTGGCCACGTCTTCGCCGGTCAACTCGGTTTCGTTCTCAGCACGCATGGTCACTTCGCCCATTTCGGCCTTGAAACCGGCAGCTTCCAGTGCTTCCTTGATCGTGACAAATTCGTATGGCGGGGTGATGACTTCGAGTGAACCGTCTTCGTTGGTGATCACGTCATCGGCACCGGCTTCAAGCGCGGCTTCCATCAACGCGTCTTCCGATGTGCCGGGGGCAAACAGCAGGGAGCCGCAGTGCTTGAACTGGAACGACACGCAGCCGTCGGTACCCATATTGCCGCCATACTTGTTGAAAGCGTGACGA
Organism: Formivibrio sp.; assembly: GCA_031291275.1. Lineage (GTDB taxonomy): Bacteria > Pseudomonadota > Gammaproteobacteria > Burkholderiales > Chitinibacteraceae > Formivibrio. The sequence continues at coordinate 22,812 of JARLJJ010000143.1, read as the reverse complement.
ACATCGGCCACGGTACGGACCTTGTTGTCGGTCAGGCAGTCCACCATGATGGCTGCACCCGCAATGCCGTAACCTTCGTAGCGGCACTCCTCATAGTTGGCACCTTCCAGATTGCCGGCACCCCGGTCGGCAGCGCGCTGGATGGTGTCCTTGGTCATGTTGGCATCGAGTGCTTTGTCAATGGCCAGTCGCAAGCGCGGGTTGGCATTAACGTCTGCACTGTTGCCCATACGCGCGGCCACGGTGATTTCCTTGATCAGACGGGTGAAGATCTTGCCGCGCTTGGCGTCGGTAGCGGCTTTTTTATGCTTGATGTTTGCCCATTTGGAATGGCCGGCCATGATGTCAGTCCTGAAGCTTGAATACGAATGAAGGCGCGGATTTTATCACAGGCTGCTCGACAAAATGCGCGATTGCGTGTAACCGCTTACGGTAACTCCGGGGCAATTCCCTCGGCGTAATCATATAAAGCGCCCAGGATTTCCTCGCCGCGTTCATCGGTATCTTCTGAAAGTGCATCAATTGCGTTGAAAAAATCGGCCAAGGTGCGTGCGCCATCCTTGCCTTGGTGCAAGCGTTCGGCGCAATGCGCCTGCCAATGTTCTGCCTCGGCTTCGCTGAGCTGTTGCGGGAAATTGCGGGCTCGGTAACGGAAGAAAATTTCGTCAAGTCGCGCATCGTCAAAGCTTGGGCGTGCGCTAGCAAGTTGCTCGGCGTTCATGCCGCGCAGACGCGCCAGCGTGCGCCGGTCGTTGTTGCCGACGAAACCGCCGTACAGATCAGCATCGACATCCGGGGTGCCGTCCAGGGCGGGGCGCTGGAATGCTTCGGCCCACAAGCCGGTCAGGTCCGGACCTTGCGCCGCGATCCGGGCGTGGCGCAGCGCCTGCTCAAGATCGATTCCCCATTTTTCGGTCATGGCGGGAGTTAATGTTTTCAGGTTGCCGATCACGATTGGCGACTTGTTGATATGGATGGTCTTGATCGGCAGGCGGCTCACGCCTTCTGGCAATTCATCGGCTTTGCTGAACATGCGCTGACGCAGCGTGGCGGCATCGAGCGTGAACAACTCGCTCGGGTCGTAGGCCAGATCCCAGACGATGATTTCATTGCGATTGGTCGGGTGCAGGCCGAGCGGCCAGACAATAGCGAGGCAGCCGCGTTCCGGTGCAAACATGCCGGAGATGTGCAGGAACGGTTTCTTCTCCGGCAGGCCGATCTCGGCTTGCACCGCTTCTTTCTTGCGTAGTTTCAGGCAGAAATCAAACAGGCGTGGTTGTTTGGCGCGGATCAGCCGCGCCAGTGCAATCGTCGCGCGCACGTCGGACAGGGCATCGTGTGCCGCTTCATGCACAAGGCCGTTGGCGGCGGAGAGGTGTTCCAGGCGGAAAGAGGGTTTGCCCTCGGCGTTCAGCGGCCATTCGATGCCTTCCGGGCGCAGCGCATAAGTACAGCGCACCACGTCGAGCAAATCCCAGCGCCCGCAATCGTTTTGCCATTCGCGCGCATAGGGGTCGATCAGGTTGCGCCAGAACAGGAAGCGCGTGAATTCATCGTCGAAACGAATCGTGTTGTAGCCAACGCCCACGGTGCCGGTCGTGGCGAATTCCTTTTCGATTGCGCTAGCGAACTCATGCTCCGGCACGCCGCGTTCCAGGCAAAGCTGCGGGGTAATGCCGGTGATCAGGCAGGACTGCGGATCGGGCAGGTAGTCGGGCGCAGGCTGGCAGTAGATCATCAGCGGGTCGCCGATCTCGTTCAGTTCGGCATCGGTACGGATGCCGGCAAACTGGGCCGGGCGGTCGCGGCGCGCCTCGATGCCGAAAGTTTCGTAATCGTGCCAGAAGAATGTGAGTTCGGACATGGCGCGGCCTGTGCGTGGAAATGCCGCCATTGTACGGGCGGCGGCCAGGGAAAAACAAAATCTCGCGCGGTGCGAACCCGCGAATTGGGTCGGAATGCCCATCGTGCCTGTAACCGTTATCCGTTTTGCCGATTGCGTTGCAGCGCCTGCCTCGGCATCATTGCTGTTTTCCTTTGATCGCCAAGCCATGAAAACCATTGCACTCAAGGTGGATGTCGATACCTATCGCGGCACCCGGGAAGGCGTGCCTCGCCTGCTGGAACTGTTCCAATCGCGCGGAGTGAATGCCACTTTTCTGTTCAGCCTGGGCCGGGACCATACCGGACGGGCCATCAAGCGGGTGTTCCGGCGTGGCTTCATGAAAAAAGTATCGCGGACATCGGTGCTGGAACATTACGGGCTGATGACCTTGCTCTACGGTACCTTGTTGCCGGGGCCGGATATCGGTCGGCGTTGTGGCGATATCCTGCGCAGCACCGAAGCTGCGGGTTTTGAGGTCGGCATTCACTGCTGGGATCACGTGCGCTGGCAGGATGGCGTAGTTAATGCCGATGCACAGTGGACCAAAGCCGAATTGGATCTTGCCAGTGAGCGGTTTACCGAGATCTTTGGCCATCCCGCTGCCACCCACGGTGCGGCCGGTTGGCAAATGAATCGCACCGCGTACCGGCTGGAACAGCGTATGGGGTGGACCTATGCCTCCGATACGCGTGGCAGTCATCCGTTCTGGCCCATTGCAGAAGGCGAGCCAATCCAGTGCGTGCAATTGCCGACTACCTTGCCGACGCTGGATGAACTCCTGGGCCTCGATGGCATCACGCCGGAGACCGTGCACAATCAACTGATCCAGGCCACCGCGCACGAGGCTGAATATGGCCACGTTTTTACCCTGCATGCTGAAATGGAAGGCATGAAACTGCTGCCGGCGATGGAGCGCATGCTGGATGGCTGGGAGGCGCAGGGCTACCAGATGGTTTCGATGGGCGAGCTGTATGGCATGCTCGACCTGAAAAACCTGCCCTACCATGCGGTCGAGATGGGCGAGGTCGATGGACGTGCCGGGTTGCTGGCTGTGCAGGGGGCACGTTACCCGTCTTGACATGGCGTTCGATTGAAACAAAGCCGGCTTCTTGCCGGCTTTGTTCGTTTTGAGCGCACCGTGCGTCGGGGACGTGTCAGTCCGCCTGCTTGCGCCCGATCGGGTAATAGCTGAAGCCGTCGTCCGCCATGCGTTCCGGTTCGTACAGATTGCGTCCGTCGAAAATCACCGGTTCTTTCAACAAGCGTTTCAATTCGGAAAAATCAGGGCTGCGGAAGGCTTTCCACTCGGTCACGATCACCAGTGCATCGGCGCCCTCCAGTGCCTGTTTCGGTGTTTCGGCATAGCTGAGCCCGGCTTTGTTGCCGATCGTGCGCTGAGCCTCGTGCATGGCCACCGGATCGTGTGCGGTCACCGTGGCGCCGCGTCCAATCAGGCCGTTGATCACGATATGGCTTGGTGCATCGCGCATGTCGTCGGTATTGGGTTTGAAAGACAGTCCCCAAAGGGCAAAATGCCGACCACTCAGGTTTTCACCGTAGCGCTTGACGATTTTGCTGATCAACACGCTCTTTTGGGCATGGTTGACCGACTCGACCGCCTGCAGGATCTGCAGATGTTGGCCATATTCCTGCGCGGTGCGTTGCAGTGCCTGTACGTCTTTCGGGAAGCAGGAGCCGCCATAGCCGATGCCTGGGTAAAGGAAGTGGTAGCCGATGCGTGGATCGGCGCCGATGCCTTTGCGTACATGTTCAATATCCGCGCCGAGTTTTTCCGCGAGATTAGCCAGATCGTTCATGAACGAGATGCGCGTGGCCAACATGGCGTTGGCGGCATACTTGGTCAGTTCCGCCGAACGCACATCCATATACAGAATGCGATCGTGGTTGCGCACAAATGGCGCATAGAGGCTATGCATGACATTGCGCGAACGCTCGTCCTGCGTGCCGATGACGATGCGGTCCGGGCGCATGAAATCTTCGACAGAGGCACCTTCCTTGAGGAATTCCGGATTGGAAACCACGCTGTAATCGAGTTTGGTCTCGCGCTCTGCCAGTGCTTCCGCGATGACGTCACGGACTTTGTCGGCCGTGCCGACCGGCACTGTGGATTTGTCGACGATGACTTTGTACTCGGTCATGTGCTTGCCGATGTTGCGCGCTGCCGCAAGGACATATTTCAGATCGGCCGAGCCATCCTCGTCCGGCGGCGTGCCCACTCCGATGAACTGGATCATGCCGTGTGCGACGGACTCCTCGATGTTCGTTGTGAAGCGCAAGCGCCCGGCAGCGACATTGCGGTGGACCATTTCTTCCAGTCCTGGCTCGTAAATCGGGATGCCACCACTCTGGAGCATCTCAATCTTGCGAGGATCAAGATCAAGGCAAAGCACGTCGTTGCCGTACTCTGCCAGACAAGTGCCAGTAACCAGGCCGACATAGCCGGAGCCGATAATGGTGATGCGCATGAATGTATATTCCGTTAGGGATTAAAACTGGCCCGGACTGAATGAGCGACCCAGAACAAGTAAATTGCAGGATGCTTGGGACCGGTCGATCTTGCCGTTGTCAACGGTGGATTCTCCCAGCCATCTGTAGCGGTGGCAAGACGGGATGTGCTTGGCAAAAAACCGGCGGTGGTCGAACTAGGGTTGGCCGAGTAAGATTCGTTCTTTATTTATTCCGCCGTCCGGTCTGTCCCGCGGGGAATGGCCGGGGCAATCAAATAATTATGGGAATTCAACCTTGAGTTATCTTCAGCGTTCATCGGGGCCGCAAAATCGGACCATCGTGATTTACTGGATAGTGCTCGCTTTTATCTGGTTTTTCTCGCTGAGTACCCGGGCCTTGATCCATTCCGACGAAGGCCGTTATGCCAGCATTGCCATGGAGATGCTGCAAAGTGGCGACTGGATTACCCCGCGGCTGAATGGCATCCTGTATTTTGAAAAACCCGCTTTGCAATACTGGGCCGGGGCGGCCAGCTTCGCATTGTTCGGTTTCAACGAATTTGCCGCGCGCTTTTGGCCGGGATTGACCGGTTTTCTCACCATTGTCGTGGTTTGGTTAAGTACCAAGAAATTGTGGGGCGCCACGGTTGGTCATCTGGCGGCACTTGCGGTGGCCGGTTCGGCGTGGATCATCGGCAACAGCCATTTCCTGACGCTCGATATGGGCACGACCTTTTTCCTGACGCTGTCGCTGTGCAGTTTTATTCTGGCGCAGGATGACGCGACTACCCCGACTCACCAGCGTGGGTTGATGTGGTTATGCTGGGCTGCCATGGCGGGCGCTACGCTGTCCAAAGGCTTGATCGGCATCCTGATCCCGGGAATGACTTTGATTTTGTACAGCTTGATCAACTGGCATTGGGCGCCCTGGCGCCGTATGCATTGGTTGAGCGGGTTGACCCTCTTTTTTGCGCTCACGGCACCGTGGTTTTACCTGGTGGCTGAACGCAATCCCGGCTTTAACCATTTCTTTTTCATTCACGAACACTTCGAGCGTTTTCTGACCACGGAACACCGCCGGGCAGGGCCGATCTGGTATTTTGTACCTTACCTGATTCTCGGTTTTTTGCCGTGGACCACCTTGCTGGGCCAGGTGTGCCGAGAAGGCTGGAAAACCACCGGTGAATCTTTCCGCACCCGGCGTTTTCTGTTGATCTGGTGCGTATTTATTTTTGCCTTTTTCAGTAAATCTGGTTCAAAGCTGCCGTCATACATCCTGCCGATGTTTCCGGCGCTTGGGATATTGCTGGCACTGGTATTGGAGAAAATACCTTCTGCATCCTTGAAAAAGCATTTATTGCTGCCGATCCTGGCCTGGGTGCTGGTGTTGTGTGCGTACCCGTTTGTCGGGCGTTTTGCCTCGGTGCACACCCCGTTGCCTATCCTGCAGCACTTGGCGCTCTATCTGGTCATCGCTGGCGTAGTTTTTCTGGTGTGCGCTGCGCTGGCTTGGCGGGCGTTGAAGAACAATCGCAAAATAACGGCCGTCATGTTGCTGGTCATGGCAACGCTGCTGGCGGTGACGCTTGGCGGTGCAGGCCATGACAGTTATGGACAGTTGAAGAGCAGCAAATGGATAGTGCAAGACATTGCACCCTATCTGCAGGCAGATACCCAGGTTTTTTCAGTCCGAACCTACGATCAGACTTTCCCGTATTATCTAAGGCGACAAGTCACCTTGGTTGATTATGTCGACGAATTTGAATTTGGTGAAAACGCCGAGCCGGGACGCTGGATTCCGACCCTGGCCGATTTTGTTCCTCACTGGAATGCAGCGAAAAGCGCGGTGGCAATGATGGATATGACAACTTACGAAACACTGAAACAGCAAAACGTACCGATGAAAATCATCTATCAGGATGTGCGGCGCATGGTGGTGGCCAAGCCATGAAGCTGATCGAATTTGGACTGATCCTGTTTGGCGTGCTGCTTAATGCCGCTGCGCAACTTTTTCTCAAAGCCGGCGTGCGGCAGATGGGACACTTTGATTTTTCCCTGGCCAATGCCTGGCCGGTGGGGACTCAATTGGCGACCAATCTGCCGATCCTGGGCGGCTTGTCGTGTTACGTGGTGAGCGTGGTGGTCTGGATCATGGCGCTGTCACGAGTCGAGGTCAGCATCGCCTATCCGATGCTATCGATCGGTTATGTGGTCAATGCGCTGCTGGCGTGGTGGCTGTTTGGCGAAGCCGTGGGCATTCAGCGCTTGTCCGGCATCGCCGTCATCATTGTGGGCGTGATCATCGTTGCCCGCTCCTGAATTTTGAATCGAGCTTGAATATGGAATTTCTCCCGTTTACCCGTCCGGCCATCGATGAAGACACGATCGCCAGCGTTTCTGCCGTGCTGCGTTCGGGCTGGTTGACCACCGGTCCCAAATGCAAGGAACTGGAAGTCGCGCTTTCGGCGCGTGCCGGCGGACGTCCGGTGCGGTTGGTGAATTCGGCCACGGCTGCGCTGGAATTTGCCTTGCGCATCGCCGGCGTCAAGGAAGGCGACGAGGTGATCACCACATCGCTCACCTGGGTGGCCAGCGCCAATGTGGTTCTCACCGTCGGCGCGACGCCGGTATTTGTCGACATTGATCCGGCGACCCGGTTGATTGATCTGGACCAGGTGGAAAAGGCGATTACCGCCAGAACCCGCGCGATCATTCCTGTCGATCTGGCTGGCCTCCCGGTTGACCGTGACCGTCTGTACCAACTTGCCCAGCTACATGGATTGCGCGTGATCGAAGACGCCGCGCAGTCGCAAGGCGCGAACTGGCAAGGGCGCGAACTCGGCAGCTTTGGCGATCTGGTTGCGTTCAGCTTCCACCCGAACAAGAACATGACCACCGGCGAAGGCGGCTGCCTGGTGCTGAATGACGAGACGGAAGCGCGCCTGTTCGAGAAGCTGCGCCTGCAGGGTGTGACGCGTGCGCCGGACGGTACCTACGATTGCGATGTACTGGGCGGCAAGGCCAATCTGACCGACATCGCCGCTGCCATCGGACTGGGCCAACTCCCGCATCTGGATGCACTCAATGCGCGTCGGCGCGAACTGGCCCGGTGGTATTTCAAGCGGCTGGCCGGTGTCGACGTCGGCCTGCCACCGGCCGATTTCAGCCAGAGCAACTGGCATATGTTCCAGATCGTGCTGCCTGAAGCGCTCGCGGCGCAGCGTTCCGCATTGATCCAGTTGCTCAAGGAGGCTGGCATTGGCAGCGGCGTGCATTACCCGGCGATCCACACGACCAGCCTCTATCGGCAACTGGGCTGGAAGGCGGGTGATTTGCCGCAAACCGAATCCATTGCCGCGCGCATTTTGACATTGCCCTTGTTCCCGCAAATGCAAGACAGCGACATCGATCGTGTTTGCACTGCCCTTATCCACGCTCTCGAACAGATTCAAGCATGAATACCCCCATTCTTTCCGTCGTTATCCCGGTTTACAACGAAGAAGCCAGCCTGCCCGCGTTGTTTGCCCGGCTGTATCCGGCACTCGATGCCTTGGACAAGGCCTACGAGATTGTTTTTATCAACGATGGCAGCCGCGACCGTTCGGCCGCGATGCTGGCCGATCAATTTCACTTGCGCAGCGATGTCACGCGCGTGATCCTGTTCAACGGCAATTTTGGACAGCACCGGGCGATTCTGGCCGGGTTTGAGCATGCGCGTGGCGAGCAGATTGTGACGCTGGATGCCGACCTGCAAAATCCGCCCGAGGATATCCACTTGCTGCTGGCCCAGATGGACATTGGGTATGACTATGTGGGTTCGATTCGGCGCCAGCGCAACGATAGCTTGTGGCGTCATGTGGCCAGTCGGCTGATGAACCGGATGCGCGAGCGCATTACCAGCATCAAGATGACCGATCAGGGCTGCATGATGCGCGCCTACAGCCGACGCATCGTCGATACAATCAACCAGTGCAACGAGATGAACACGTTCATCCCGGCGCTGGCCTATACGTTTGCGCAGAACCCGACCGAGGTCACGATTGGCCATGAAGAGCGCCATGCAGGGGAATCGAAATATTCGCTGTACAGCCTGGTCCGGCTCAATTTTGATTTGATGACCGGTTTCTCTCTGGTGCCCCTGCAGCTGTTTTCCATGCTCGGCATGCTGATCTCGCTGGGGTCGGGCCTGCTGGTGACCTACCTGATGCTGCGCCGCCTGATTATCGGCCCGGAAGAGGGCGGTTTGTTTACATTGTTTGCGATTGCCTTTTTCCTGATCGGCATTGCCTTGTTCGGTATCGGCCTGCTGGGTGAATACATCGGCCGGATTTATAACGAAGTGCGCCAGCGCCCGCGCTATTTGATTTCGGCCATACTGGAAAAAAACGAACAGTCGGACAAGGAGTCCGCATGAGTTCCGCTGTCGTTTTTGCCTACCACAATGTCGGCGTGCGTTGCCTGAAGGTGCTGCTGGCGCAAGGCGTGGACATCAAGCTGGTCGTCACGCACGAGGACAACCCCGCCGAGCAGATCTGGTTCGCTTCGGTGCGTGAGCTGTGCCGCGAATATGGTATCCCGTTCATTACCCCGGACGACCCGAATGTGCCTGAGGTCCAGGCGCAGGTTGCGGCGCTGGATGCGGATTTCCTGTTCAGCTTCTACTACCGCCATATGCTGAAGGGACCGCTGTTGGCTGCCGCGAAAAAGGGCGCATTCAATATGCATGGTTCGCTGCTGCCCAAGTATCGCGGCCGCGTGCCGGTGAACTGGGCGGTGCTGCATGGTGAGCATGAGACCGGTGCTACCTTGCATGTCATGAACCTGATGCCGGACAATGGCGCACTCGTGGATCAGCAAGCTGTGCCGATCCTGCCTGACGATACGGCGCACGACGTGTTTGCCAAAGTCACGGTGGCTGCCGAAATCTGCCTGAACCGCGTGCTACCGGCCTTGCTGGCTGGAACTGCCTGCTTCAAACCGCAGGATTTGAGTCAGGGCGCTTATTTTGGCCGACGCAGCGCTGCGGATGGTCGTATCGACTGGTTGCAAACGGCACAACAGATCCACAATTTGGTTCGCGCGGTCAGCCGCCCGTTTCCCGGCGCATTTGCCGACACGCCGCATGGCCGGTTGCTGCTGTGGCGTACTCGGGTGATTGATCAGGATCGCCATGAAGGAATGCAAGGCAAGATGCACTATCAACAGGGATTTCACTACATCTATCCCTTGGGTGGCGGCTGCTTGCAAGTGTTGGAGGCTGAACTTGACGGCCAACCACTGCCGCAATCTGATTTATTTTTTTTGGAAAACAAGCAATGAAAAAAGTATTGATTCTGGGTGTGAATGGATTTATCGGACACCACTTGACCCGCCGCATCCTGGAAACCACTGATTGGGATGTGTTCGGCATGGATATGTCTGCCGACAAGGTGCAGGAATTCAGCTCGAACCCGCGCTTTCATTTCTTCGAAGGCGACATCACCATCAATCAGGAATGGATCGAATATCACGTCAAGAAATGCGATGTGGTGCTGCCGCTGGTGGCCATCGCTACGCCTGCGACCTACGTGAAAGCGCCGCTGCGCGTGTTTGAGCTCGATTTCGAAGCCAACCTGCCGGTCATCAAATGGTGCGTGAAGTACAAGAAGCGCGTTGTTTTCCCGTCCACCTCCGAGGTGTATGGCATGTGCAAGGACGAGGAATTCGATCCGGAAAATTCCGAGCTGACCTACGGTCCGATCAATAAGCCGCGCTGGATTTATGCCTGCTCCAAGCAACTGATGGATCGGGTGATTGCCGCTTATGGCCAGCAGGAAGGCCTCGATTACACGCTGTTCCGCCCGTTCAACTGGATCGGCGCCGGGCTCGACAGCATCTACACGCCGAAGGAAGGTTCCAGCCGCGTCATCACACAATTCCTTGGCCATATCGTGCGTGGCGAAACCATCAAGCTGGTCGATGGCGGCCATCAGAAACGCGCCTTTACCTATATCGACGATGGTATCGAGGCGCTGGTGAAAATCATTGCCAATCCTGACAATATTGCCAGTGGCAAGATCTACAACATTGGCAACCCGAGCAATAATTATTCCGTGCGCGAACTGGCCAATATGATGCTGGAACTGGCTGGGCACTACCCGGAATATGCCGAAGGTCTGGCCCAGGTGAACGTGGTGGAAACCACTTCGGGCGAATACTACGGCAAGGGTTACCAGGATGTGCAGAACCGGGTGCCGAAAATCGACAATACCAAGGCCGATCTCGACTGGAAGCCCACGACCAATATGCAGGATGCGCTCAAGGGGATTTTTGAGTACTACCGCAGCCATGTCGCCATGGCTCGCTCACTGATGGATTGATTTGGCGTTCAAGAATTTGACCTGTGCAGATTCTTGTATTTCCTAGACCGGCCTTTGGGGGCCGGTCTTGTTTTTTCAGGCATGCCAAACCAGGACACCTGTCTGGTCGCCTTGATCACGACGCCGGGCAGGGGCACGAATACAGTCAGGATGGACTGCACTCTGCCAGATAGATCTCGATTCGCTCCGTGCCTTTGCCGACATTCTTTCTCTTCAAGCGGATGCCACCGACTTCGCGGGTACTGCGCAGATGCGTCCCGCCACATGGAACCCGTGCAAAATCGGGGATTTCCCAGTAGCGGCGCTGTGCGGCTTCATCCGAGAAGGCGCTGATGATCGGCAGATCGGCCTCAATGATGGCCTGTGCTTTTGCTGAAACGATCGGGAAATAGGCGGAGATATTCTCGGTCGTTTTAAAGTCGATCCGGGCCTTGTCCTGTGCGATGTGTGCACCGACTTTTTCGATAGCCGTGACTTCGCGGCTCACCAGTTCAAGGACCAGTTCGGCAGCAAAATGCAGCCGCATCAGCGCATAGCGGCGCGGCCAATCGATTTCGACATGAACGGCATCGCCTGTCCGCAATGGATGATCTGGCGCCAGCCGGTAATGGATGTCAGTACCCACTTTGGTGGCGGTTTGCACCGGATATCCGCCAATCGTGCCGGAATCACTCTCCTGGCCACCGGAAAAGGCATAAAAAATTGTTTCCTTGAGCTGGATCGTGTCGCTATCGACAGCGGTTACAAGCGTATCCAGCGCGGAAAGATAGGGGTCACTCCAAAAGATTTTTTCTGTCATGCCGCAAGTATAACCAGAGACGCTGGTTTTATTGCGGATCGCGCAGTTGGGCGTTGATCGACCCTGGCAAGTATTTGTGGGGTGGCTGACTATACTGGCAATGCTCATAAATGAAGCACGTTCTGCGATGAGCAAGCCATCGAACGAATCCGCATCGTGAGGGTTTGTTCGCCCGACAGAAGCGGGGGAATGACATGAGCACTTTGGAGGCAGTGTCTGCAGGGGTTGCACCCGGGGTAGGCGAAGAACGAGGGGCTCCCCGATTGGTTGCCGGTGCCATGGTGTTTCTGGGCGCCTTTCTGTCTTTTAGCATGGAACCGATAGTTGGCCGGATGGTGACGCCATTCTTTGGCGGCGCGGTGCATGTGTGGACCGTCAGTCTGATGATTTTCCAGGCGCTACTGTTGTTGGGGTATCTCTATGCCCATCTCGTCGCCCCGCGAATTGGTGCCTGGCATCTACTGATCCTGTTCCTGCCATTGCTGCAATGGCCGCTGGGGTTCACGTCGGAAATTGCACCCAAGGCGCCGATAGTCACGCTGGTTGGCGCACTGCTGACCCATATTTCTCTGCCATTCGCGGTATTGAGCACCACTGCCGTCGTGGCGCAAAGCTGGTGGTACGGTGCCTCTTCGATGCCGCGCCGATCAGCGCCTTTTTTCCTTTATGGCATCTCGAATCTGGGCGCGATGGTGGCGCTTTTTACCTATCCCTTTCTTGTGGAACCTCTGTTCGGCGTGAACGTGCAGCGCTGGGCCTGGAGCATCAGTTATCTGCTTTATGCAGCTGTCGCGACATGGGCCTGGTTTCTACTGCATCCCGAGAGCAATATTGACGCATCCCAAGTAGACAACATGGCCTCCCCGGCAAGATTGCGCATCTTGCGCTGGCTCGCTTTGGGTGCCGCTCCGTCGGCCTTGCTGCTTGCTGTGACCAATGTGATTGCCATGGAAGTGGGCTCTTTCCCCTTGGTCTGGGTATTCCCTTTGGCGCTTTACTTGGCCAGCTTCATTATCACTTTCCGTGAGCAGCAAGGTGGTTTCGTTCGCCGTGCCTCGTTCTGGCTGATCGACATTGCACTGCTGGCGCTGCTCGCTGCCCGTGCCACCGTGTATGGTGCCTGGGTGCTGCCTTTTATCCTGTTCTCCTTCTATGCCTTGTGTGTCATAGCCAATCAACAGCTTTATCGCCTGCGGCCACATCCGAGCCAACTGACAATTTTCTATCTGACCATCGCGGTGGGTGGTTGGTTGGGCGGCGTTCTGGTGAGCCTGGCGGCGCCGATGATCTTTTCCGGGCTGGAGGAATATCCGCTTGCCGTTCTTGCCATCGTTGTTGCCAGTTGGCAGGCGCACCCGTTGGCATGGTGGCAGTCAACTTCCCGGCTCAAGGGCGGGCTCCGACTGTGCTTGCTGATGATCGGCGGAACCGTGTTTGGCCTATTTTTCTGGCATGCCTCGGCAGTCTATTCATTGCGAAATTTTTATGGCATTTCCCGCGTTATTGACCCGCCCGCGATGGGGATAACCCCGCCGTACCGGATGCTGGTGCATGGCACTACTTTGCATGGATTGCAGTACCTCCAGCCAAGTCTTCGAAAAGAGCCGCTGGGTTATTACTACAACGGTGGTGCTTTGGAGATAGCCGTGTCACAGCGCAACCGCACTGCCCCAACGGCAATGGTGGGGCTGGGTGCGGGTGATGCCTTGGCTTGGTTTGGCGCTGGGGAGGCGGTCACCGTCTTTGAGATCGACCCGGATATGGAAGGCTTGGCTCGCCACTGGTTTTCATATCTGGCAGATACTCCGGCTAAGGTCCGGGTCCGAGTGGGCGATGCGCGCTTAAATCTGGCGGAAGAGGCGCAGAAAAAAACAGCACCTTATGGCGTGATATTTGTCGATGCCTTTTCCGGCGACGGCGTTCCTACCCATCTGCTGACGTTGGAAGCGATGGATGTTTATCTGTCACGTCTGGCAGAGGATGGAATATTGGTATTCCATGTCTCGAACCGTTTTTACGATTTGCGGCCGGTGATCAAGGCGGCGGCCCGAGCGCGAGGACTTGCTGCGGTGATTGCACCGAAACCGCGAAAAAGTTTTGACAAGCTGCATATCGATCCATGGGTGGTGGCGCTGGCCCGCCAACCGGATCGCCTGACACCATTGCTCGCTCAGGGATGGACTGCGGTGGGGAATAACGATGGGCTTGGCGGAGTGCGCGTATGGACCGATGACTACGTGAATATTCTGGCACCGCTGTCTGCCATGTGGTTGCGCTGATTTTCAAAAAGAAAAAGCCCAACCGTAAGGTTAGGCTTTTTCTTTTTACTGGGGTGGATGATGGGGCTCTATCCCCAACCACGCAAACCTTGAGCTTTCGCGCCCTCTGCTTGTTTTTGTGTAGCAATGATGTGTATCAGTGTTGTCCCAATGATTCAGCCTTACGGGGCAGGGATCGCTGTTAAAGACAATAATCTACGCCGGAAATCATCGTACTCATCTCCTGATCTGAGTAAGAGGGCGGCCAGCGAATAAAAGCGGTCTGTCGATGGTGATTCACTCCGTGCTTTTTCCATGTCTAGCTTGTTTACATTGACCACGGTCCAGCGCTCTGTAAAGCCGTTGTTCTTGGCCTTCTGGTGGCTCTTCTCTGCTTCTCCGATGCGGTTGTGGATGTTCGATACATCAGTACCGCTTTTAACCTCAATGGCGACCACGTTGCGATAATGTTCGGTGGCCATCTCTTCCCTAATGATAATGTCCGGGTCCGCTGCGAACTGAATCAGGAAAGGACGACCTGTAGCACTATTCACTTTGATGATGCTATCGGATACTTGGACGGCAGCATGGGAGACAATCTCTTGAATGATCTCAAAGACCTGTACGATGCCAATGGTGCCGCGTTTGTTATTTGCTCCACCGCGAAACTGTGGGCCAACAGTCAGTAATGTTAGATCATCCAGCGCATTGCGGCTGATGCTCTGCTGGCCGATACCTGCCAACAGGGTTGATGCTGATTCACATAACGCTGCGCACAGGGCAGACATATCTGCTGCCGCAGCGGCGCTCACTATGCCCTTCTCTTCCATCGACTTGAAGTAACCTACGCCAAACCCTTTGTCACTCCCATAAAACTCTTTTTGGCTGTAACCGAGTAGCAGTCTGTAATAGCCCAGCAGATAGGGGTTTGCGTTAAGAATCGCAGGCACTGCAAATAGCAGTTCCGCGCGCAATCCGTGCTGCGCCAGCGTTGCCATGTCTGCAGCTGGGACGAATTGCGCAAGCTGCTTATCGAGTTCGGCGATTGCCATGTTCCGAACTGTTTCCTGCAAGGCTTGTTGCAGATACACGGCACGGAACTGTCTAAGAGCAATAGCGAATCCGATTTGTAGTTCCGGTGGGGGAAACTTGATTGCTTTCGTCATGCCGCAATCCTTATTACGTTGTCGCCTTGTCCTTGCAGGCGATCTACCGCTAATGTGACATATTCGGGGTTTAGTTCGATTCCAACGTACTGCCGGTTTTCCTCTTGGCATACGAGACCCACAGTTCCCGAACCAAAAAATGGGTCGAGAACGTAATCGCCCGGCTCGGTCGATGCCAAGATACAAGGCCGGATCAAGTCGGGAGGGAAGGTTGCGAAGTGAGCACCAGCAAAGGGTTTGGTGTTCACGTTCCAGACAGAGCGGCGATTGCGTAATCCGCCTCCGTCAGCCGGTTCCCTAGCGGCCTGCCAGTCATAGTAATACTGCTCTGACTTGGTAAGCATGAATAGAAACTCATGCGAACGTGTGGGGCGATCCTTAACGCTCTCCGGCATGGCATTGGGTTTGTTCCAAACAATGTCACTGCGCAAATACCACCCGTCAGATTGCAGGGCGAAAGCAAGTCGCCATGGGATACCGATCAAATCCTTTGACTTCAAGCCCTCCGGGGTGTCTGGGCGAATGTCCATTGCGCGTGCGGGGTTTTTCTTGTCAGGGGCACGATAACCACGGTTGCCGCTCGTAAAGCTGTCGCCAATGTTCAGCCAAAGGGTACCGTCATCGCTTAGCACTCGTTTGACCTCTGCGAAGGTAGACACAAGACTGTTCAGAAACTGTGGCATCGTTCCCTCAAGGCCTATTTGTCCTTCGATGCCATAATCTCGGAGCCCCCAATATGGAGGCGATGTGACTACACAGCGCACGGAACCAGTAGGTAGGCGGCGCAATACTGTCATGGCATCCCCCTCAAAAACCGTTGAACCATGTATATTTAATGGTTCAGGTCGCTGTACCCGTTCCACATCGGGCGCAAATGGGGCTTCAATTCCTTTTGCCACTGTTTTTCCTCTTATTCGTGTCGCATCTACTCTTGCCGCTTCATTATCGTCGCCGGTGGCACTCAACGCAGCGAGGGCTGCGCGAGTATATATCACCCACGCTTTATGGCAGCACATATGCAGATGCCGAGTTTACTATCGCATTTCAGGTTAGTGGAGCATTGCTGGATTGCTTGATGAGGTAAGGTCGGAGGTTGTCCGGGGGTATAAGGTTCCACCAAAAACCGGGCTCGCACGAGACAACCACGAGCTTCAAACCTTACGTTTCGTTCTAAGGCTACCCACCTTGTCCGGGCGGTAAAGTCTGTTTTTGCCGTACATGGTCGGTGGCAGTGAGCGAAGCGAACTCCCCTTGTGACGGGTCTTTCATTGACGTGTTCGAGGATGTATCAACAGGGGCCGTGCGGGAGCGAAGCGAGTGCTCTGCATGGCCGGTGTCCGTCATTGGGTCAAGGATAGATTCAAGGTTTATTTCTTCTTGTGGATTTTCAGTGGCGGAGTACGAGCGTAGCGAGTGCTCTGCTCGATTCTTGTCTTCCATTGGTTCCAATAGGGAACTGAGATCGATCTCTTCTTGCTGGTCATCATGGGTAAGAGTAAGCGAAGCGAACTCGTTGCCCATGATGACGCTACTTCTGCCGATCTCAATGTTGATCTCTGTCTGGATTGTGTCGCGTTGCTCCACAGCTACTGATGGGGAAATGGTCAGTCGCTGCGCTCCTTCCCCTTCTGTAGTTATTAGAGAGTCCCCAGTGCTCATGCGGCACTTTGAGCTATTTTTTCCCAAAAAAACGGTCAAGGCAGGATCGGCTACCCGCTGCATATCCCTTGTCAGAGCGCGTAGAGCATCGCGCACTTTCCCATTCATTGCGGCATTCGCGAGCGTGTTCGGATCAGCCTGCCGGGTGCGTTTTCTGCCAGCAATCATAAATGCACGGGGTGTCCTGCTTCCAATATTGCGGCGGTGCTTGGCGGTCAAAGTGAAGAGTTTGGAGGCGTTAGGTTTCTGAGTGCGAAAGTGCCAAAAATCAGTCAACGTCTCGAACGGGAATTGTTGGATTTGCTCTCGTGTCAGGTCAAGGACGATGGCGATGTTGCTACGCTCAAGTCGGCATGACCATTGTTTTTGTTTGATCGGTATACGGCGATCTTTAAGCTGTGTACAGGTTTTGACGTAAGCTTTTGGTGTATTGAGGTCTGTTTTGTTGCCGATATACAGCGTAAAGCCTTCCTCGAAGAGGCCCTGGAGGTCATGGTTGTCAACATACGGGCGTGGTTTGACGATACCCCCGACCGTCCCGACGAGACGCCAATTCGTAAGTTCCTCAACAGACCAGCCGTAAACCAAGTGTGCAGCGAATTCAGCAAGCTGTTGCCTCGCTTCGACGGCCGTAATCGTCGCTTGTTTTTTCAGACGGGCATCGAAAGCTATTTCAAGAAGCGGTACACGCCATAGGTCGGCCGGGTCATTACTGAATGGCATCAGTCCGATTGTTGGTTCCCGCGCCAATGCCTGCGCCAGCGCATCAATCCATTCCCATGAGATCGGGTCTTGAATGCGAATGTGCCAGTGTGTCGCCAGATCGTTGCCCATATCGTGTTTACGACCTGCCCACGTTGCATTGAATCGTCGTGCAATGTCGAGCAAGTCGCCATGTGCGACTGGTCGAGTGGTCTGTATCTCGATTTCCACCCAATCCACTACGGCTGCGAATTTGTATTTGCTGTAATCCATGCGTGCTTATCGCCGGCCGTTGTGCCGGTGTTTATGTTTTTTGCCTGCCATTTAGTCAGTGGTGACTTACTTTGATCAGAAGTCGCACTGGCAAACGAGTTGCTTGCCAGTGCGGCCTCAGTTACGCCAATTTAAACAGGTAGGCATGCCCATCGCACGAATCAGCCAGCAACACGATTCCGCCGTCATACTCGGTCACTACATGCAAAATGGCCCGGCCAATATCATGGGTCGATCTGATTTTTGCGGATTCGAGAATGTCGGCAAGCTCGCACGAATCAATTTTTTTCTTCAATATCATGGGTATTTCCTTCAGATAATTTGCGCCACAAGTTCCGGTGGCGCATCGGATGGTGTTGGCTTTTTTTCGTCAAAAAGCCTGACATTTGGGCGATGCTTTTGTGACACCTATACCCGCTTTTAGTGCAGGGGTTTAACGGTCGTCAAAAGCTTTGGCAGCAGGCTGGATGCCCCGACTGGTTCCCGGATTAGCGCCCGAGTATACGGGTCTACGAACATGACCATGTATGTCGGTTCTGCGGCACCTGCCAACTTGCTTTGGGCGATGAAATCCTGAACATCTTGGAGCCGGTACAGGGGGCGGGTTTCGCTCTCACGGCCACAGGGCAATAATTGCAGGCCAAAAAAGTTGGTGTTCCCTTTGCGGCGCCGGCAATCGCTCAGAAAATCGCTCCACTCGCGAACAGCACCAAAGGCATTGAACAGCAGGCACACAACGGCCTGCGGCCTTACAACCTCAAAATGCCCTCGCTCGGATGGTTCGATGATTTCGATAAATTCATGCTCAGTCATTTTTTTGCCCCTTCGTCAATGATCCGCTGAATGTTGGCGGCGTCTTTGTAGGCATTTACCAGTTGAAAGGTAATCTCCGTCACCTCATCCAGTTCTAGCCGGTAAATCCGCAACGGGTTGCCAAGCGCAAGCTGAACAAATGCAACATTCCGCGTCTCATCGTGCTGCCCAGTCACTGAAACGAGTTCCAGTTTGCGGCCAGTGGTGCCGGTCACGCTCGGATCACCGATACCGAACGCTTGCATGATTTCTACCGTGCGGCTGTCTAGCTTCATTTCCCCGATTCGGCGGGATTTTTCCCACTCCACAAACTTCACCAAGTCTTCCTGTCGGTACAGAGCCATAACGCCGAGTCGCTCAAACGGAATCCGGTATACAGCCTTCCGCGCTACATTCCGATTGTTTTGCAACCAGGCATACCACTGCTTCGTGGTCTTCTCGGGAAGCAGTCTGTGCAGTTCATCGCTGGCCGCGTTGGTGTTCAGAAAATCGTTACTCAAGGTGTATCTCCAAGTCTAATTGTGAGTCCATCCTACCACTCACCTAATACTCATACAAGAGTAGTAATTGATTTTATATGCTATGCTTGTGGTGCATAAGTTGTACCTTGTGAGCCGTGACGGATTTGGGCTTGATGGCTGGCTCATAAGGTACAAAATTCATTTTTGAACCAAGCTCAGAATGCGCAGGTATCTTCTGAGCCAGTCAGGAGAAAACCATGTCTGCACGTATCGCATATTTCCGCGTCAGCACAAGTGATCAATCTATCGAGGCTCAACGGCACGCACTTGGCGGCCAGTTCGATAAAGAGTTTTCTGACGAAGGGGTCAGCGGCGCGGTTCTTGCTGCTGAACGCCCCGGTTTCGCTGATCTTCTTAAATTCGTGCGCGAAGGCGATACCGTCTGCGTCTACGCGGTGGACAGGCTTGGCCGTGATGCGCTGGACGTACAGAGCACCGTTCGCGCTTTGCTGAACAAGGGCGTCACTGTGGACGTACGCGGACTTGGTTCGATTGGAAGGGGTGTTGGTGAGTTAATCCTTGCTGTGCTCGCTCAAGTCGCTGATATGGAGCGCCAACGGATCAAGGAGCGCTGCGAGGGTGGCCGGGAAGCTGCAAGGGCTGCGCTTGCCAAAACAGGAAAAACCCACCGGGGCAAACTCAGCTTGGGCCGTCCATTTGCAAAAGATGCGGAGACGGTCAGGAAGTGGCGTGCTGAGAACAAGAAAAGCATCGTAGAGACGGCCAAAGAGTTTGGGCTGTCCACCTCCTCTGTGAAGCGTTACTGCTCGACTGGCATGGAATGGTAGCCGAACTGAACCGGGCTGGAATCAAAACGGTAAGGGGAGGAGAATGGTCGCTCGCACAGGTTCAACGCGTACTACGCAGAATTGATCTCAACTTGTGCTAATGGGCGCGGCGGATACATCTTTTCTATTGGTGAATAAATCATGATAGTTTTACCCATTGGCACCAAAGTTCGAGCCAAAATCAGTCACTTGACAGCTTTCTATAGCTCCATACGCGCAATCGTTGGTTATCGCACTGGTGAGGTGATCGACTACTCTGTACCCGATGGCGATCCGATTGTGCTGTATCAGGTGCGGAAATGGCGGGAATGCCGCGTGACTCTACGCCCCGATTGGATCAACCGTTTCGACATACTGAAGTGAAGCACGTAAGCGCCTTTCTGTCAGAATTCGTCAATAGGTTTTGCAGCACCCACGAGCCGCCTGCGCACGGCTATTTTTTTGCAAAAGGGAAGATAATGAACAGAGGCTTGCTGCTAGTTTCAACCATATGCGTGAGCGCAATCATTTCTTCTGGCTGCACTACTAGTCCGGTGTCTGTATCTAACGCAATAGATGTTCCACCGGAGCGTTTGCTAGCTTTTCAGGATCAAGGTGAACACGATATAAAAATAACCATCACTCGCGACAAAGGTATTTTAATGAGTGGGTGTTATCTCGGGGTTGAAATTGAAGGAGTTCTCGCAGGTCGATTTAATCCAAAAGAGACGGCGGATTTCTACATCCCCACCAACAAGCCGCGGCTAAGCGCCGTGTACGATCCTCTCGGACAAGGTTTGTGTTCCGGTCCAAAACCCGGAACTTGGGGCTACAATCCGGTTGAGGAGCATTATGTACTTAGCGAAATCCGGCCAAATTTATTCAGGATTAGTCTTGGTTCAGGAAGTCCGCCGCGCCTTTTCCCTGTGAAAAAATGAACGCATCATTCGCCTAACGCCGCTCTGAATGATTGAATTGATACATCGGAAGTCAATATGGAGCAACACGGATGACAGAAACAGCCCCAGCAGCTCCTGCTGGGGCTTTGTGCTGCTTGGCTGACTAAAATGCCAACGAGCGCAGGAAGGGCTGTTTCTGTATGACGCTGGCATGGTGTGAAGTGACTCTCTCCCCGTCCTGCTCAAGCTTCAGAGTTCACGTCTGTTGTAGTGGCGACTCAAATTCACCCCCGGATACTGGACAGTGTCAATCAATCTCTTCAATGCGGCCATTGCTGCGCCATCATAATTCTGGTCGTGAACGTCTTCACCTTCATGGCCGACAATAAGCCGTTCAAGGTCTTTCCGGTAGTTCCCCTCTGCTGAGCGCATGTTGTTAATGAACGTGGTTCTGAGGCTGTGACAAGCGTGGAGGTGTTCTTCTGTTTGCAGCTTGGTCATGACCTTCTTTTGAATTCCCAGTTTAACAACATGACGGTCAAACCATTTCGAGAATGCGTCAGCAACTTTCCCGGTAGATGGTTTGATCTTGAGGCCGGGGAAAAGTGGAGCCTGCGAGCCGTGCTCTTTGCGCAGTCGTGCAACGTGGTCGGCAAAACCAAGCTTCAATAGTTCGTCGTGAAGTGGCACAAACCGTCTGGAATGGTTGTTTTTGATGCGTGTTCGCGATGGGTAGATCAAGAGGCAATGGGTGCCTTCGTGTTCATCTACCTGTGCGGCTATTAGCTGGCACAATTCTTCAATTCTTGCGCCGGTATAGGCCATTAGTATTGGGAGCCAAAAGTGGCCGCGCCCCTCTTGTACACTGCTGATTGGTGTGTGGTCGGCGGTATAGATTGGGCTATTGAATACAATCTGTATTTCGCTGTCAGTATAGGGGCGAACCTCCTTTTCGTCTCCCTGTTCCAGCTTGATGGGGTCCAATTCTGACAGTGGTATCTTGTCGATACATTTTGCCTTGACCGCATAACCCAGCAGGGTTGTAAAAAAGCTTTCATCTTTTTGAATGGTGGTGCCGAGAACCGATTTGAGTTTGCTAAATCCCTCAGCCCGTTTAGCTCGATATTCTTCAAAATGGTGCGGCTGAAGGTCTTCGATTTTTAGATCGGGAAACAGGGTGGTGAATGCGTTTACCGAGCTGCGGTATCCGCTGATTGATGTTTCTGCCGGTTTGCGTGCCACTATCCATTTTTGGATCAAATCCTCCCACGTCAGCGAAACTGTTTTTTTGGGTTTGGGGGGCATGGACGGCGACGAGACAGCTTTCGCCAATACGTCGTTAGTCTCTCGCAGCGTGGCTATTTCTGCGTTTTGCACTGCAAACCGTGAGCGAATCCTATCAATAGCGGCAATTATTCGTTTCTGTTTTTCTTGCTTGGCCTCATCCGTCTCGTCTTTTTTACGCTGTAGCTCCTTCTCGCGCTTTTCCTTGTAGTGAGCTTTGGCGTTTCTGGAAAGTTCTTCGATGGTATTTCCGGATATGGGACGGTGCGGTGCAAGTGGTGCAAGTGGTGCAGGGGGGGCGATGCGGTCGGCATGGTCGACAAGCTGATTCAATTCGCTGACGGTGACGCCATTCAGCAGGTTTTGAAAGTCAGCGCGATCGGATTCATCCAAGCCGGTTTCCGCCAGATCAATGTCATCGGACTCGGAACGCTCCAGTAGTGGCAGCAGTTCGGTTACGGCTTTGGCTGGATCATCGTAGGTAAGTAGGCGTTTTAGTGCTGCGGCGGTAATTGGGCGGGTCATGGATTCACAAGCTGCAAAAATGGTTTTCACCTTGCCGGCCCAGACCAGCGCCAGCGGCGCGGCTTCTTGCTTGTTCTGCGTCTTGAGGCTGCGGACGATTTCACGGCAGCCAAGAACAGGGCGGAGGTGCTGAGGGACTCTCAGACGAAAGGCGAAAGTGTCACCGCGTCTGAGCAAAAAGGGAAGGGAATTCCGGGCCATTTCCGCGTCTTTGTGTGGCAGCGTTGTGTAGCAAAACGCTGGTTCAGGCGCGGAAAATGAAAAAGCCCATGAGATTCATGGGCTTTTCAAGGTACTGGGGTGGATGATGGGGCTCGAACCCACGACAACAGGAATCACAATCCTGGACTCTACCAACTGAGCTACATCCACCACTGAAACAGCTTGTTGCAGCAATATTAGCAGCAACATTTAGAACTGACCGGATGGGCTTT
>JARLJJ010000142.1 GCA_031291275.1 Formivibrio sp. | reverse complement strand
CTGCTTGAATTCCTCTGGATGATGTCGCCGAATCCGCTTGGGTTTCTGAATTTCCATCGATAGTGTCCACCGTGATTTTTAGTGAGCACGATCTTCGCGGTCTATTCCGTCAATTTACAGATGAGTTCGCCGGGTGCTTACCATCAACTTAACGACCGCGAAGCCATCTTTACGCTGATGGAGTCTTATCCGCTTGGCGCCTGGGTGTGCTCTGGCAAGGACGGGCTTGTCGCCAACCATGTGCCCTTTTTTCTGGACCGGAGCAAAGGGCCTATCGGCACACTGATAGGCCACGTTTCTCGCGCCAACGATGTCTAGCGGGGGCTAAGCGCCGTCGCATCATCGGTGGTCATGTTCCAAGGGCCGCAGGCTTATATCACGCCCGGTTGGTATCCCGGCAAAGTTGCGCACGGAAAGGTGGTACCCACTTGGAACTATGTGGTCGCTCATGCGCATGGAGTGGCTCGGGCAGTCGAAGATCGCGACTGGATGCTCGATATGCTGAATCGACTCACCAGCGTTCACGAGGTCGGTCAGCCGGTACCGTGGCGTGTTGGCGATGCGCCTACTGACTACATCGACAGGTTGCTCCGCACCATCGTCGGCATCGAGATTTCCATCGACCGGCTTGAGGGAAAGCTCAAGGCAAGCCAGGATGAGGATTTGCAAGACCGGGTCGGCACGGTAAGTGGATTGCAGCAAGCGCCTGGTGATGAAGCCAAGTTGATGGCCACTCTCATCAGAAAAGCAACTGGCGAAAAGTCATCAGGACAGTAATCGACAGGCCCTTGAGGGGACACGTACTGTTCGTCGTGTTGAGTAAGTAATAGATTGGCTTCGATTGGAACCGCCTCCGAATCAATCGGAATGCGCAGCACGGTAGGCACGAATGATCTCCAGCATGGCGTGCAGCAGCGGCGACTGCTCGTGCTTGAATACATGCAATGCAGCGTGAACGAACGCTCCCCCCTTCTAGCAAAGGTCGATAAACGATATTGCGGTTGCGGATCTGCAATGACTGCATTGAGGGCGGCGCAAAAAATAATCCATAGCCACATCCCACCAGATTCAGCCCACTCATCAGGTCGTTAAGCCGAAGCCCTGCTAGGCGTGCTGAAAAACAGCAGTCGTTCAAACAACCGGCGAACACGTGCCGACTATTTGCTCTCGGGAATATTGAAATCCCCGAATGGCACATCCTGGCACAGCGATGGGGAAGGTTTTTATCGTGCAGGTAAAGGCAAGCGGGTCAAAGCCACCACCATTGAGGCGGCGGTTTTGGGCCAACGGGCCGAGAATTTGCAGGCAGAAGACTTTGTGGCCGCCTTTACTGCGGAGGCCAAGGCGCAAACAGAATCGAGAATGCGCGATACCGAACTTCCGCGCTTGCGCAAGGAACTGGCGAGCATTGACCGTCAAATCAGTCGAGTCACCGAGTTGCCGGCGCAAACCGCAACACCGGCACCGTTGTTAAGACAGATTGAAACCTATGAACAACGCCGGCAGGCTTTGGTGGAGGATGTAGCACAACGCGCTGAGCTTGAGAAAGAAGCACAAGCTATCCGCAATCTCACAGAGAAGCAGGTGACACGAATCATGAAGGGTCTTGCTGAGGATATGGCGTCTTTGTGTTGATTTGCACGTAAAACTGACCCACTAGGCATAGAGATTTGCATTGAATTTTGACCCACGTATAGACACTGACCTACTCGGGCACGAGTAGGAGAATCAGGAGTGATCGACGTGGCGTTATTGAGTGTAATCAGGCG
>JARLJJ010000012.1 GCA_031291275.1 Formivibrio sp. | reverse complement strand
GTGGAAATCCGCGATGTGAAAATTCCGCCGGAACTGAACGACGCGATGAGCCGCAACGCTCAGGCCGAAAAGGAAAAGCAGGCGCGTGTGACATTGGCGAGCGCCGAAGTGGCGATTGCCCAACAGATCGCCGAAGCCAGTCAGATTTATCATCAGAACCCGGTGGCGCTGCAAATCCGCCAGATGGGGTTGATCTACGATATGAACAAAGACCGCGGCGTGACGATTTTGGTGCCAACTGACATGGCCAACGCGCTAGGCGCTTCGATTGCGCTGAACGTGCCGGCGATGAACCAGGCCTCGGCACCAATCACGCCCTCTTACGGCCCCGGCTCGGTGCCACGGAGTTGAATTAGGTTAGCCAGCCCCATGCGTCAGTTTCAGGCCATCGCGGCCTGGGCTGATGTGGCTAGTAGTGCAGTGTCTTCTGCATTTCCGTCATGCTGGTCCACACCGACAACCTCGACAGAGCTTAAGCACGGTCTCATATGAATTACTGTTTTAAGGGTAACGCTAGATCATTAGTTTCACCGCATTTCGATGGGAATAATATCCGGTTTTGTGAGTTCCTCTTCTCGATTCCAAGGATAGGTCCAAGGTTGGGTCATTTCTAAAGGCGTTATCTTTGGCACAGGTTGCATGCCTATAATTTTTTTCAGGAACGATTTGATGTTCTCTGTTGGCATGAATATCCAAGGGCGTACACTCCATTCTTCTGGTATTGCTGAGTAATGTCTCAGTGCGCAAACGATATCAGCCCAATTTTCCGACCAGACAGACAGTTTTTTTATCAATGCTGAAGGAGGATTTGAATAGGTAACCTCACAAAGATAAACAATCTTTTGGGCGAAGTCTGTGGCAACAATATCCACATACCAAAAGTTGCCTTTTGATGGATTGTTTGCCCCTAATTCTAATTGCAAACAGAATTCAGGATTTACAAATATTTTGCGGTTTGTTCTTAAATACTCTGCTACAATGCCCTGATAATAATCCAATTGTCGACTTCCCGTTTTTATACTCGAACCATCGCATATTTGCACGCATGGATATGATAATTGAAAACGAATTATCTATTCCGATTAAGTGTGAGAATCAAGAATATCTGAAAAAGCGGCCTTCGGGTCGCTTTTTTATTGACCAATCGAAAATTCTCTGCATCAAGATACGCCTATGAAAACACTCATTCTTATGGCGGCACTGAGCACCGCCGCAATCCTTCCTGCTCAGGCGCAACAGGTTATTGCTAAGGGGTCGTGGGAAGCTGTGGCCGCCGACGGCACGGCTCTGGGGTCGTTCAAAACCTCTGACGAGTGTGTAACAAGCATCCGCAGTAATTTGCACGCAGCCGTTACCGAGGCAAAAGCGCTTCAGGTGAAGGTGACCTCCGCACCGGTTGACAATGTTACCGATGCCCAAGTCGCTGATTCGAGGCGCTTGGTGTACCTAGATAATGTTGTAGAGGCTTACGCTAACGCCAACTGCGTCCAGCAGTAACCAGTGCAATTGATTGCACGAAAGGCCGAATAAAGCTGCGTTAGTGTCGCGGCATGTTCGAAGTTAAAGTTTATGTGGTGCAGCACGAGTCGGGCGAGGTCGTGGCGTTAAAGCTGACCCGTGATGCGGACTTAATGATAAAAGTTGCTTAGGGAAAGTCGTGGATGCCAGCCTTCGCTGGCATGACGGGTTGAGTTAGGTACACTCCACAATGGCCTGTAATTGCCCATTGAGGGTGGTGGCGGCGCAGAAGGATAGGTTGAAGGCGGCGGAGCCGATGGTGAAAGCATCGGCCCCGGCGTCGCGGACGGCGGTGATGCGTTGCGGGCTGTTGATATCGCCGGCGACGATCAGGGTTTTATGCCCCAGCGCTTGCCGGGCGGCTTCAACCAACGCCATCGGTTCAGCATCGGTGGCGCGGTAGGCCAGCAAATCCACCCCGGCGCAGCCCTGCGCTAAAAAATCGCAGGTGTGGGCATGGATTTGCTCAGGCGTGCCGCCGAGTTTGGTGGGGTGGCCGATGGGGGTGCCGGGAAACGGGTAGTAGCTGATATTTGAGCCGTTCAAAATCTCCAAAGTTTCCGCAACCATGGTGCCGCCAAGCAGGTGATCGACCCCAATTTCTAGCGCCATGCGGGCTGTGTTTAGCGCCGCTTGCGGTGAGGTCGCGACCACTTCGAGGTAGCTGACCGCACCGCTGGCTTGGATTTTCTGGTTGAGTGTTCTCAAGGTTTCCAGATCGGCGCCGATGTCCTT
>JARLJJ010000141.1 GCA_031291275.1 Formivibrio sp. | reverse complement strand
CGCCTGATTACACTCAATAACGCCACGTCGATCACTCCTGATTCTCCTACTCGTGCCCGAGTAGGTCAGTGTCTATACGTGGGTCAAAATTCAATGCAAATCTCTATGCCTAGTGGGTCAGTTTTACGTGCAAATCAACACCTTGTAGTAAGTTCGGAAAACGGCAATTTCAGCCTCACTGCGACCCGTGGCTGCTAGGTAAGACACCGTCTCTTCATCCACGGGGAAAAATCCCATGGTTGCCCCGTACTCGGGGGCCATGTTGGCGATAGTGGCACGATCCGGAAGCGTTAAAGAAGCCGCACCCGTCCCGAAAAACTCGACGAATTTTCCAACCACCTTGGCTTGGCGCAATTGCTCGGTGATATTGAGGACAAGATCTGTTGCCGTCACACCTTCTCGCAACTTGCCATGCAAATGGACACCCACCACATCTGGCGTCAGGAAATACACAGGCTGGCCAAGCATGCCCGCCTCTGCTTCAATGCCACCTACTCCCCAACCGACCACGCCAAGCGCATTGATCATTGTGGTATGTGAATCTGTGCCAACCAGGGTATCGGGAAAATAAATATCCTCGTTGTGCAATACACCGCGCGCCAGATATTCAAGATTGACCTGATGCACGATACCGATACCCGGAGGTACGACCTTGAAGGTATCAAAGGCTTGCATGCCCCATTTTATGAACTTGTAACGCTCTGCATTGCGGCGAAACTCAAACTTCATATTGAGATCCAACGCATTCAGTACATTGTAATGATCAACCTGCACCGAGTGATCCACAACCAGATCCACCGGCACCAATGGCTCGACAATTTTCGGATTTTTGCCAAAACGCTGCGCGACACTACGCATCGCCGCCAAATCGCATAACAGGGGTACCCCCGTAAAATCCTGAAGCACAATACGCGCAACGATAAACGGTATCTCCGCAGAGCGTGGTGCATTGGGCATCCATCCAGCAAGTTGACGAATGTGTGCCTCGGTGATTTTTTTGCCGTCGCAATTGCGCAGGATCGACTCCAGCACAATTCGGATCGACACAGGCAAACGAGAAATATTTCCTATTCCACTCTGTTCAAGCGCGGGAAGTGAGTAGAACTTGCCATTGGGCTCTGTATCCAACACCAGATCGCGAAGTGAATTGAACAGATTGTGGGACATGGTCTACCCTCCAAGGGGATAACGTACTGTTCAACCTTAGGTTCTATAAGCATAAGTTCAAGCACAAGGACATTAACAATGAATACAACAAGAACAGAACGCGATTCCTTTGGCACTATTGAGGTACCCACAGAACGGCTATGGGGTGCTCAAACACAACGTTCCCTCAAGTTTTTCAAAATCTCATCAGAACGCATGCCTGATGAAATTATCCTTGCTCTTGCTGCCACCAAACGGGCTTGTGCCATAGTCAATCGCGATCTGGGTTTGCTGACTGCAGACAAAGCCGAAGCCATCGCGGCTGCAGCGAATGAAGTGCTCTCTGGCGGGCACCCACAAGAATTTCCCCTTCTCGTTTGGCAGACCGGTTCAGGCACGCAAACCAATATGAACATGAACGAGGTACTGGCTAATCGAGCCTCAGAATTGCTAGGTGGAAAACGGGGGGGAGATCGCAGCGTTCATCCCAACGATGATGTCAACCTGGGTCAATCATCCAATGATATTTTTCCTACGGCGATGCATGTGGCTGCCAGCATCAGTCTTTCACAACAACTTCTACCAGCATTACGGATATTGCATGATCGATTAGAAGAGAAATCCATGGCCTTTGATAGCATTGTCAAAATCGGCCGCACTCATCTTCAAGACGCCACACCATTGACCGTTGGACAGGAGTTTTCTGGCTATGTTGCACAATTAAAATTTGCTGAATCATGCATCCGGACGACACTTATTCCTTTGCATGAATTGGCTGTGGGTGGTACCGCGGTGGGCACCGGGCTCAATACCCATTTTGAATTTGGTTCTAGAGTGGCGGCAGAACTCGCGACTCACTATGGGTTGTCTTTTGTGAGCGCCCCAAATAAATTTTCCGCGCTCGCCGCTCATGACGCACTGGTTGCAGCACATGGTGCCCTCAAAACACTGGCCGCGGCATTGATGAAAATCGCCAATGATATTCGCTGGCTCGCCTCTGGCCCTCGTTCCGGACTTGGTGAAATCAGTATTCCTGAAAACGAGCCTGGCAGCTCAATCATGCCAGGCAAGGTCAATCCAACCCAATGCGAAGCCCTGACCATGTTGTGTTGCCAGGTTTTTGGCAATGATGTCGCCATTAATTTAGGTGGTGCGTCTGGCAACTTTGAGCTAAATGTATTCAAACCATTAATTGCCCAAAATTTCTTACAGAGTGCGCGCTTGCTTGCAGAGGGTATGGTTAGCTTTGAAGCGCATTGCGTACGAGGCATTGAGGCCAACAACGAACGAATTGAAGAGTTATTGGAACGATCGTTAATGCTAGTCACATCGCTTACACCGTACATAGGTTATGACCGGGCTGCCGACATTGCCAAACTGGCCCATCGCAATAACAGTACGCTCAAACAAGCGGCAATCGCGCTAGGCTTTGTAACAGAATCTGATTTTGATCGTTGGGTACAACCCAAGAACATGACGCATACTGGCAAAAAATAAGTCTTTCGGCGCTAATTATTAAAAACCAAATGAAAACCCCACTTTTGCTGTCTAAGTCTGAAAATACTCATCACGAAGTATTTCCAATCAACGTTCGACTTTAAAAATGGGGTTTGTCTGCAATCTGAACCAAACGCTATACGGTTTCTACACAGATGTTCTCGTAAAATTGCCCAGCTCAACCAACCCTAAGAGCTTGCCACTCTTGCCAGACAACTCGTCATATTCCCGCTTGGCACTTTGGATATCCGTATGGTACCGATTACTCACAGGAACCTGATGCATCTGCTTTAATGTACCTTCACCCACCGCAATCAGCGGCTCAGCATACACAACGCAAAACCTGCTACTTTTTGCCTCAATCATGCATTTTCCTGTATATTCAATATGTTGAAACGTCATCATTGACATGGTTAAGTGTCAATAGTCATCCCAGCGTTGACGATTTGTTCAACCATGTAGTGGTCTTCCTGTCTGGCTACACAAGTTAAACAATGTCCCCGCTGGTACTATTCACTATAGGTTTCCCACTCTCCAAATCAAGTAATAGGTGCGCCATTCCCCTGATCAGCGGCAAGTGCTTTTTCGGGAATCCTTACCAACAGTTCTTCACAAAAAAACGCCACAAGAAAACTTGCGGCGTTTAATCAACGCTCCGGAAAACGCTGAAGCCAAACTCACTTCACCATATTCATTTCAGCCTTCATTCACTACTCGATCGTCAGTTTTCGTCTTGGCTCAGGCATAGGCTTTTTCGGCAAAGTCAACTCAAGAACACCGTTTTCAAATTTGGCGGTCGCAGCGGTTTCATCTACATCGACCCCCAGAGTGAAGCTGCGTGACACGCGACCGACATACCGTTCAGAACGAATGACTTTCTCTCCTTTTTTTTCTTCTTTCTCTTGGCGACTTTCCGCTGAAATCCTAACCATGTTGCCTTCAACCTGCACATCAATGTTTTCTTTCTTTACGCCAGGCAGATCCGCATGCACGGTATAGGCTTTGTCATCCTCTTTCACATCCAGGCTTATTCTCGGCCCTCCTTCATATTCAACTGGCCGAACAAAAAAACCCCGAAAAAGATCATCAACACTGCGTAACGGATCATCTAATAATGTATCCAGGTTACGACGAATAATATTGGCCATGATTACCTCCTACACTTGTTGCTCTACATATCTCCCTGGCTTTTACTTTAGGTGATAGCCCTATTTTAGCTACTGCAATCGAAATTCCTGCCGATATGGCACATGGAAACGCCATGTGCAGATACAATTGCACACCCCGTTTCCCATGGATTTGTCATGCTTTGGTTTCGCAACCTCCAATCCTATCGTCTTGCCGCAGATCACAACCTGACAACGGAAAACATTGCCTCTGCGCTCGCAAGCAAGCCGTTTTTACCTTGCAGTAGCCATGATATTTTCTCGCAAGGCTGGATACCTCCTGCCGCACACATGCCTGATCTGTATGCACCTTGCTACCAGAACGTAGTGCTGGTCTGCCTAAAGACCGAGGAAAAGCTTCTTCCTGCGGCAGTCGTTCGGCAACAAGCGGAGGAACGCATTCAGAAAATTGAAGCCGATGAAGGGCGACGTGTTGGCAAACGCGAAGTTCGTGAAATTCGTGAGCGCATTGCCGAAGAACTGATTCCCCGGGCATTTTCCAAAAGTCGTACCCAGCGTGCCTTGATCGATCTGTCAAATCGATGGGTCTGGGTTGAGGGGGGATCAGCAAGCAAAACAGAAAACTTGCTTTCCGTACTGCGTGAGGCTGTGGGCAGCTTGCCTACGCATCTGATCGACACGCAAACCTCACCGCAAACCGCCATGACCGTTTGGCTCCAGGAAGGAGCTGCAGAACCGTTTTCTTTGGATGCCGATTGTGAACTGCGCTTTCCCGGAGATGACGGGGCCATTGCACGCTTCACTCGCCAACAACTGGAGTCTGATGAAGTTCGTCAAAACCTGGCCACAGGGAAATTGGTTAGTCGGCTGGGACTAGTCTGGGAAGATCGATTGGGATTCATGCTGACGGACAAAATGGAAATAAAACGTTTGGCAATGCTGGACGTGGTACAGGAAGAATTAGAAAACGCAGACGCCACGGATCAAGCAGCTTTGTTTGACTCAAGTTTTGCTTTGTTAGTGGGTGAACTTCGGCGTTTTTTCCCGGAACTACTCGCTGCGCTTGGTGGTGAAACTTCAAGAGAAACTTGATCCAAGCGGATAAAATTATTGTAAAAAAGGCGTGCTTTCATCGAGCACGCCTTTTCCGTTTCAAGGTCGAGCTAAGTATTCTGCCGCAAAACATTGACGGTCAACCATGTCCATTCAACGCCTTTTTCCAAGACCTTGCCCAGGCTGACTGAAAAAGTTTTATCTCGCGCATGAACCTGATAAACACGGCCAGGACTATAGTCGGCGGCTCGAATGATCAATGTATTCACATTGGCACCTCCAACCTTGTGCGGCAAATAAAGCCCCATTCGCATACTGGGTAAATCGATACCACCGTAGATGCTTGAATCCGATACAGACATGCTCTCAGTTCGATCCAATTCTTCAGAGTGCATGGTAACGGTGACAGGGGCACTTGCCAGAATTTGAATTCCAGCATAAAGCTCTTCGTCATTCATCCTACTCAATCGCCGTAGTGCGCCAACCTGCCAGTGCTCATTGTCATTGAGCCGAACACCGATCAAGCGTCCAGGCCGGACCCATTCGTTCGTACGATAATTCAATATGGCACCAAGACCATTGGCACTTTCGTTATCAATGATCCATGTCTGCCAATCATGTTGTTTAACCTGCACCGTGTACGGATTTTGGGCCAGCTTGGCACGCGTACGATTGGAAACGAATCCATACAAGCGCATATCCAGGACTTCATCGACGTCGACTTTAAATGTGTCACTTCCTGCACCATTGTCTTTGCGGAAGCGATCATTGTCTTCGCGAACGTGGCTACATAGCGCATCCAAGCCGTGAATCACGCTTGCTGCCTTGTTAACCTTGAACCGCTCCATGCGTTGAATCTGATGATTACGCATGCTCATCGTCCAGAACGACTCGAGATGTTTAAGTAACTCTATCGCCCCCGTTGGGGAACTGGTTTCACCCAATTCAAGTGCTTTTGTTGTTGCACCTGCTTCAAGCTTGGCGAGCATCTCTCGTACGTGGCGCACCAACTCATCAATACCCCAGTAACGATAGAGTTCACCATTCGTAACCGTGCTTGCTTTTTGTGGTCCACAGGAACCCTGCAAGTCTGCAACGTAATGGTGTTGATCGCTTCGGTATTGACGAGACAATTGGAGAAGCGGAGACCAGCGATCAAGCCATTGGTCCACGCTGTTCATTTGCAGAATACTCAGGTTGTTGCTGGAAACTGTCGCCAGCATCAGCATCTGAATATATTCATCCGCACAGGATGATACTTGTTGAGAAATGCTTGGATAAAGGATAAACGGGTTGCAATCAAAACCTTCAATTTCAGCTAGCCGGTAGTACTTGTTCGCGGAAGTCCACAGCTTGGCTGGTACTTTTTCAAACCTGAAGTAATGCCATTTAGCCAGGGTAGCGATATACCTCAAGGATCGAGCAAACACCTGTGGCATTTCTACATTGAACGCATTGTTGCTATTTTCATGCCCGCAGGCCTGCACATATTGCCCATAAGCATCCAGCATTATTTGCACAAAGCTGTGGATTGTCGCCCAAAGTTTTTGTTCGATTTCCTTGGGCATGCGAGGGTTAGAAATATATTGAAAACAGACTGATTCAAATGCCGGTTGGACTGCGTTATCCAACCACAGCAACGATGACAAAACATCGTGAGATAAGGATGGCGTTTTTGAAAAAAAACCAGAAACTGCAGCATGTACCATCTGCAATTGACTTCCTGGATCTGCCTCGTCCAGTGGTTTCCACCAAGACTGGGCAGCCTTGACATTGGCAAGTGGCACTTTCTGGCGATTCAATATCGAAGAGAGTCGATCTAGCATGTGTCACTGCTTCCGTGTGTGCGGTGTAAATCAACTGGCCTTGATTGGCTCCGAGTCGGCTTGCAATACCCAATATACAGCGTCATCTTTATCTTCAAAAACCTGAATCTCGGCATCCGTCAACATCCGGGCCAGCCAAGCAGACCAAGTTACCCACTGGTCACTCGTCAGTACCGCTATCCTATCAATATCCTGTCTGTGCTCTTTCGAGAATGACACATCCTCCAAGGCAGCATCAAGTGTATATCCTGACATATCACGCAAGTCAACAAGCATGCGCACCGGGCCTTCGAACTTTGCTGCATATGTAACGCACTGCTCAAATTCACGAAAATCTTGCAGGGTAAACTCATTGAATACTACCGCGTGGTAATAGCCGGTTTCATGAACAATGGAGATCATGGCAAGCTCCTTTTTGAAATAACGCTACAATTCACGCCTAGTTTCAGCATAGAGGCAACCGAAAATAATTGCCTATTTTTAGCTACCCGCTTCAATTTTTACCATCATCCTTGCTTCCCGCATCAAGGTATACATTTCTTTCACCGCCTGCCCCAATCCCACAAACACAGCATGGCCAATAATGGCATGTCCAATGTTCAGTTCACGAATTTGAGGGATAGCCGCGATCGCTTTGACATTGTGGTAATTAAGTCCATGTCCTGCATTGACGATCAATCCAAGCGAGGTGGCATACTCAGCGGCCATTTTGACGCGCTGCAATTCAGCCGCTTGCAGGGAAGGCGTCTCAGCATCTGCATAGCGCCCTGTGTGAATTTCAATGACCGGTGCACCGGCACGCTGGGCCAAGATGATTTGCTCAATGTCCGGGTCGATAAAAATTGAAACCCGGATACCGGCAAGCGTTAGTTTATGGGTGTATTCCACTACCAATTCGTACTGACCTTGGACATCCAACCCGCCTTCGGTAGTCACTTCAGCACGGCGCTCTGGCACGATACAAACATCATGAGGCTGGATTTCCAGTGCATGGGCGAGCATTTCCGGGGTCAGTGCCATTTCAAGATTCATGCGGGTTTGCACAACCTCACGGATCAAGCGCACATCACTATCGTGGATATGCCGGCGGTCTTCACGCAAATGCAGGGTGATCAGGTCAGCTCCCGCTTGTTCGGCCAGCTGTGCAGCAAGAAGTGGACTAGGGTAAGTTGTGCCACGGGCATTACGCAAAGTAGCCACGTGATCAATATTGACACCAAGCTGGATCATGAAATTCTCGCGTTCGAATGAACATAAAATATCGTGAGGGCAACCACACGCAATCAAATATTACAGCTTTTGCAAATCCAGCAATAGCTGCCTGGTATGCAACGGATCGTCGCCAAGGATGGCTGAGAATGCCTGTCGCATCAATAACTTGGTTTGTCCTAGCGCTCTTTCGGAAGGCAAAATGCCATCGGCAAAAGCAAGCAATACACCACCCTCGTAGCGAGGAAGATCATTTCGACATGGGATAATGCCCTGCCCCGGCAAAAAACCATATTCCAACTCTGCCTGAACAGGAATACCACTGCTGGTGACCCGCCAATTCGGGCCATAACCAGTCTCTTGCAACAATTGCCGTTCAAAATTGCGCAAGACAGGCTCGACAGAATCCCCTGTCCCTAAAGCCTTGGCCAAGTCTCGAATCGCCTCAAAATAGGCAGAAAACAGATTGGTATGAGGATCATCGCGCGGCAGCTTGCGCAATAAAAGCTCGTTCAGATAAAAACCGCATAACAGGGGCAAACCTGACAACTGTGGAATACCGCTCTGCCATTCTGCTGAATGCAGTGTCTTGACCTCACCCGAACCAAACCAGGAAAGAATGACCGGCTGAAAACCTAACAACACTGCCCGCAATTGTGAGCCGGGTCGCTGAGCACCGCGTGCTACAAGCGCAATACGGCCATGGTCGCGACTAAATACATCGAGCAAGCGGCTAGTTTCCCGATAAGGATACTGGTGCAAGACAAATGCAGGTTGCGCATC
This sequence comes from Formivibrio sp., assembly GCA_031291275.1. Classification (GTDB taxonomy): domain Bacteria; phylum Pseudomonadota; class Gammaproteobacteria; order Burkholderiales; family Chitinibacteraceae; genus Formivibrio. The sequence continues at coordinate 21,726 of JARLJJ010000141.1, read as the reverse complement.
AATACGCGAGGGTTTTGATTTCGCCACGGCTATCGGAATTCGTAATTACTCGTAACCGAATTGGCGAATCAAACGTGTGTCATCGGCCCAGCCACTTTTCACTTTCACCCAAATTTCGAGGTGAACCTTGGCATCAAAAAGCTTTTCCATATCAACACGGGCATCCGTTCCGATACGTTTGAGCTTTTCTCCGTTCTTACCAATCAAAATAGCTTTTTGGCCGTCGCGATCGACCAGAATTGCAGCATGAATCCGGCGCAATTCACGACCATCACGCGGCAATACTTCTTCCTCGAACTGTTCTATTTCAACCGTCGTGGAGTACGGCAATTCTTCACCAAGCAATCGGAATATCTTTTCACGGATGATCTCGGCGGCGAGAAAGCGTTCGTTACGATCCGTAATCTGGTCTTCATCATAAAAGGGAATAGACTCAGGCAGCAGGGGTTCAACAACCTGCATCAGCACATCAAGTTTCTGTTTCTTTTGAGCCGATACGGGCACGATTGCATGGAAAGCAAAACGTTTTGAGATGCTTTCCACAAAAGGCAACATGCTACCTTTGTCTGTCAACTCATCCATTTTGTTGATCACCAGCAAGACAGGACGTGTTGTTGGCAGTAACTTGAGTACTTCTTCATCGGCGGGGCCAAATCGCCCGGCTTCCACGACAAAAAGAATCACATCAACATCTGCGAGTGTAGTAGTTACGCTGCGATTCATTGCCTGATTAAGCGCATTGCGATACTTGGTCTGAAAACCAGGCGTATCAACAAAGACAAACTGTGCGGAATCCGTCGTCAGCACGCCGGTAATACGGTGACGCGTGGTCTGCGCTTTGCGAGATGTAATGCTGACTTTTTGCCCAATCAAATGATTGAGCAGTGTTGACTTACCCACATTGGGTCGGCCGACAATGGCAACGAAACCACAGCGATACATTTCTGCGCCTACTTCTTCCAATTCATTCATTTCTTTTTTCCTTTACCAGGATGGCGCTCGATCAAGAGGCGCAAGGCCTCTGCTGCGGCTAATTGTTCTGCGGCACGGCGACTGGGACCTTCGGCGCGAGTCATTACGGTATTTTCCGCAACCGAACAACTCACCTCAAATATTTGGTCAGGCGACTCGCCCTCTTGCTGCAAAATGGTATAAACCGGCAGCGTGTATTTGCGCGCCTGCAACCATTCTTGCAGGGCCGTTTTAGCATCTTTGGTACCGGCATTAGGATCAATTGTCGCTATTCGTTCGGCAAAAAGTCGACCGATCACCTCTTCAACGGCGGGGAAACCGCCATCCAACCAGATTGCACCCAATACTGCCTCAAGGGCATCGGCCAAAATAGAGGGCCGTTTATGCCCGCCACTCTTGAGTTCGCCTTCGCCCAAGGAAAGGTATTCCCCCATATTGAGTTCTGCCGCCACCAAGGCGAGTGAATCCTGGCACACCAGACTGGCACGGGTGCGTGACAATTCGCCCTCAGGCATTTGCGGAAAAGCCAGAAAAAGGGTTCGCGCAATCAGGGCATTCAAAATGCCATCACCCACAAACTCAATCCGTTCATTGTGTTGTGATGAAAAGCTACGATGCGTCAAAGCCTGCTTGAGTCGCTGGCGATCTATAAAAGAATAACCGAGCGCTCTTTCAAGACGCTCGGCAGGCAATACGACGGACAATTAGTTTAACCTCCTGCAGATTTGCTGGCTGATTCGTCAATACTGAAGTCAAACAACAGGCTAACATTGGCCACGAGCGGCACTACCTTCTCATAATCCACAGCAATGTGCGTTACATCACCGATCTGGGTAATCTTCAGGTCCTTGTCGGAAACATCCGTGATGTAACCGATTTCGGCACTTTTCGAGAAAGATTCTCGGATTGACGCAGGGGGCATTCCAGCGTTTTCTTTTGCCACACGAGCGACTGTCGATTTGATACTGAAATACTGGGTATAGGTCGGAATCACCTTGAAAAACGTAACAGCCGCTGCAGCCACAAATACAGCAAGAATAATGAATCCAAAAAACGATATCCCCCGTTGCTTTTTCATCTAATTGTCCTTTAACGAATGAGTGTGCCGGTTCGTCCCAATTGTTTGATATTCAACCATATCAGGAATGCTTTACCTATAACATACTTCTCAGGCACGAATCCCCAGTAGCGGCTATCCGCGCTGTGATCGCGATTATCGCCCATCATGAAATATTGGCCTTGGGGTATTTTGCAAGTGAACTCATTATCAGCATAACGGCAATTTTCCCGATAGGGGAAATCTGAAATATTGCTTAAGTCAAATTCAGGTTGTTGTGGTACTTCCAGTGTTTTATAGGTGTGTTTGCCATAGGTCTCGGAAAATTGCTGGTTAACAATTGGCTCAACACTTTGCTCGAAATAAAGATGTTCACCGGCAGCCTCTGTCTTCACGGGCACACCGTTCACAGTCAAGCGTTTACCTTTATAAGTCACGGTATCGCCAGGCAGGCCAATCACCCGCTTGATATAACTGATGGATGGATTTTCCGGGTAGCTGAAAACCATGACATCGCCATGTTGTGGCGATCCTACAGGAACGACCACATTATTGATAATCGGTAAGCGTACCCCGTAGGCAAACTTGTTTACCAGGATAAAGTCGCCCACGACCAATCCTGGGCGCATTGACGATGAGGGGATTTGGAATGGTTCGACGATAAACGAGCGTAGAACGAATACCACCAGAATCACCGGAAAGAAACTACGACCATATTCGACCCAATCGGGTGCCAAAGCTGCCGTACGTTTTTTTGCCCAAACATAACGATCCATTACCCAAATCACACCGGAAATCACCACGAATACCAGCATCGCAGCAGCAATGGAGAAAAGTTGAACCAGGAGAATAAATGCACCAAGGACCAATGCCAGGTAGCCATGTTGCACCAGTTGCGGCGGCTCATTGCCTTTACGCTCATGCCGAACACCAATCCCGATCAAGACGGGACCAAGAACCAGAGCCACAACACCAATTATCAACCAGGTATTCATGCGTTTTCCTTATTTGTCGGAGACTTGCAGGATGGCGAGGAACGCCTCTTGTGGAATTTCCACATTACCCACCTGCTTCATGCGCTTTTTGCCTGCCTTTTGTTTCTCAAGTAACTTACGTTTACGCGAAATATCGCCGCCATAGCACTTGGCCAACACGTCCTTGCGCATTGCTTTGACATTTTCGCGGGCAATAATATTGCTGCCAATCGCTGCCTGCACGGCCACGTCGTACATCTGGCGTGGTATCAGTTCGCGCATCTTCGATACCAACTCCCGGCCGCGATAACGTGCCGACAACTGGTGAATAATCAAGGATAAAGCATCGACCTTTTCACCGTTGACCAGCACGTCCAGCTTGACAAGATCCGCCGCGCGAAATTCCTTGAATTCGTAATCAAGCGATGCATAGCCGCGACTGACCGATTTAAGTTTGTCGAAAAAATCCATCACTACTTCCGCCATTGGCAGATCGTAGGTCAACATGACTTGACGCCCCATGTATTGCATATTGACCTGGCTGCCACGCTTCTGATTACACAGCGTTATCACCGCACCGACATAATCCTGCGGCACCAAGATAGTTGCAGTGATGATCGGCTCACGAATTTCCTGATAACGCGAAGCATCTGGCAATTTGGACGGGTTCTCGATATGCAAAATGGTGCCATCGCGCATTAATAATTCATACACTACCGTCGGCGCCGTGGTGATGAGGTCCATATCGAACTCGCGTTCGAGCCGTTCCTGGACAATTTCCAGATGCAACAAACCAAGGAAACCACAGCGGAATCCGAACCCCAAAGCTTGTGAAACTTCCGGCTCGTATTGCAAACTGGCATCGTTGAGCTTGAGTTTTTCCAGGCTGTCGCGCAGTCTTTCGTAATCGTGACTTTCGATCGGATAAAGACCAGCAAACACTTGGGATTGTACATTCTTGAAGCCTGGCAAAGCTTCGGCTGCCGGTTTTTGCACCAGCGTAATCGTGTCACCCACCTTGGCACTGGCCAATTCTTTGATGCCAGCCGTAACGAATCCCACTTCACCCGCACGCAATACATCGCGCTGTAGCGATTTCGGGGTAAATACACCGACCTGCTCACACAAATGCTGTGATTTGGACGACATTAACAATATCTTGTCCTTGGGCCGCAATTCGCCATCAACCACGCGTACCAGCATGATCACGCCGACATAGTTGTCAAACCATGAATCGATAATCAGCGCTTTTAACGGCGCGTCCCGCTTGCCACGGGGCGGCGGGACCTTGGCGACCACCATTTCCAGGATATCTTCCACCCCGATGCCGCTTTTGGCCGAACAGTGGATGGCATCGATCGCCTCGATACCGATGATGTCTTCAATCTCTTGTGCCACCCGATCTGGATCGGCGGCAGGCAGATCGATCTTGTTCAGAACGGGAAACACCTCCACGCCCTGCTCCAGCGCGGTGTAGCAGTTTGCCACCGTCTGTGCCTCGACGCCTTGCGATGCATCCACCACCAGCAATGCGCCTTCACAGGCGGCCAGCGAGCGGCTGACCTCATAGCTGAAGTCCACATGTCCCGGGGTATCGATCAGATTGAGGTTATAGATTTCGCCGTTGCGTGCTTTGTATTGCAACGCTGCGGTTTGCGCCTTGATGGTAATGCCGCGCTCTTTTTCGATATCCATCGAATCAAGCACCTGCGCGCTCATCTCGCGCAGCTCAAGGCCACCACAAAGCTGGATAAAACGATCGGCCAATGTCGACTTGCCATGGTCGATGTGGGCGATGATGGAGAAATTGCGAATATGATCCATTGAACCTTCAAAACACATAAGAAATGGGGCACGCAGTGCGTGCCCCAGTAAACAATGAGCGATTGGCCGCGATTCTATCGGAATTCAAGCAGATACGCATCCAGCACGGCCCGATCCAAGCGGTAATGACAGAGAATAACTTCACCCGGCGCCACCAAAACAGGCACCAGATCACCATAGCGCTCCTCCAGAATCGGATCATCTTCCACATCGACCCACACCGGTTTCACGCCAAGCTCGATAAGTTCATCACGCATTGCCCGGCATAAGCCGCAGTATTCCCTGCCATACAGTTTCAGCATGGCGCTTATTTCTCCGGTGCATTTAAGACCAGAAATAGCGATTGACCATGACGAAGTATTCGCAGAGGCAAGCTTTCATTTGCCTTCAATGCAGCCAGCCTCTGCTTTAACTGACCCAAGCTAGTCAAATCTTGACTACCGACACCAACAATCACATCACCACTCTCAAGGCCAGCCTTGGTCGCCACACCACTCGCATCTGTGATGATCAAGCCAAACTTGATCCCTAGTGTCTTAAGTTGACTTGGCGTGAGTTCCTGTAAAGATAAGCCAAACCGGCCATTATCCTCGGTAGACGGTTTGGATGCAGGTTCGCGCTGTGCATTGATCTTGCCCGGCTGATCGAGTTCACCCAAAGTAATGGATAGATCATGCACGACCTTGTCACGCCAAATTTGAATTGTCGCCTTGGTTCCTGGTTTTGCACTCGACACCAGTTTGGGTAAATCCGAAGATGTTGCGACAGCTTGCCCGTTAAATTTCAGGATGATATCGCCCGTTTTGATTCCAACCTTATCGGCAGGGCCTCCTTTCTCGACAGAATTCACGAGTGCACCGGATGCTTTGACCAAACCAAAACTCTTCGCCAATTCGTCATTCACATCTTGAATCGTTACGCCAATCCGGGCACGTTGCACCCTGCCATGCGACTTCAATTCATTTGCGACCTTCATGGCCACATCGACAGGAATAGCAAACGAAAGGCCCATATAGCCACCCGATTGGCTATAAATCTGCGAATTGATACCAATTACTTCGCCATTCATGTTAAACAGCGGTCCGCCGGAATTTCCCGGATTGACTGCCGCATCGGTTTGAATAAACGGGACAAAATTCTCATCTGGCAGATTGCGCCCTTTCGCCGACACAATGCCTGCCGTCACGGTATTTTCCAGTCCGAATGGTGAACCAATAGCCACGACCCACTCACCGACCTTGAGCTTGTTTACATCACCAATGACTACCTTGGGCAAACCACTTGCTTCAATCTTCAGCAAAGCCACATCAGTACGTGTATCAGAACCAATCAACTTGGCTTTGAAAATTCGCTTATCGATAAGTTTGACCGTAATTTCATTAGCATCTGCCACAACATGAGCATTGGTCAAAATATAACCGTTCGTGTCAATAATAAAGCCGGACCCCAGTGACTGGGTATGACGTTCGCGCGGTTGTGCCTGACCGGCATCAGGGGGGACAGGGAAACCAAATCGACGGAAAAGATCCAGTGTTTCAGGATCCATGCCCGACGTAGGCCCCGATACCTTTACCGTCGACATAGTCGAGATATTGACTACTGCGCTGCCTTCCTGTTCCACCAACTGGGTAAAATCAGGCAATCCTTGGGTCGCAGCCTGTGCTGTTGCCAGCAAACCTATTGTTGCCAATCCAGCCATGAGCCATTTTTTCATGGTGATTGTCCTTACTAAATGTGGGTAGTTTTTTTGCAAGAAGAAAGCATCGGCAGACCTGGCTCATGCTTTTTTACAATGGATGGCTCCGCATGCTGCAATTGTCGTCGACTTTTAAGTAGAAGTACTGCGACAACAATACCCATCCCAGCACCTCCCAATGTTCCCATATCCTGATTGGTTCCGAAAAATGCAAAATAGCCCAGTGTGGCACCTACAAGCATCAACCCCAGAGGCAAACCATAACCCCACAAAGCACTACTGAGCAGCATGCCATCCGCTATTGCGACATGCACCAAATCACCCACCCGGGCTTCCAGCGGATTACGCACGCGGAATTCCTGGTTATTGCCACTGAACATGCGAGTCATGGCGACTGTTTTACACCCGGTTTCCGGATCGCAGTTACCACAGGGGGTGTGAGGTCGAATACGGACCCATGCATGTCCTTGTTCAAGCCGTGTTACCACTGCTTCACTTTCAATCATTTCGCCCCCTGCTTATCAACCAATTGGTAGGCATTAGCAAAAAGTTCGACTGTTTCCGCAGGCACTTCCCCCATAACCATTAGGTGATAATTGCCTTCCTTTTTGCCATAGACGCTTAAACCGCTTTGACGTGCACTTCCAAGCGGCGATGTCGCCTGCATGGCTTCAATAAAAACAGAAATGGTGACTAATCCATCAGAGTACACATGGTGGATAACTGGACGGCTATGTCCTGACATCATGCGTTGCGTCTTCTGCAGTAAACGAAATCCGGCAGGAATGGCCTTGGTATCCCAAAGAGAACTATCCACTGCCGGGGGTAATGATGCGGATTCAGCAGAGACCAAACTCATCGGATGCATAGGTTTAAGCTGGTTACGATCAACCTGTGCGCCAAACACCAATTGGGAAAAAGCATAAAGATCGAACATTTCATGCTTAAAACCCAATGTAGCCGTCTTAAGCAGCAAACCAGTGTCCACACTCACCCACAAACGATGCGGATAACGAAGATGATCTCGCGGTTCCAAGTCGATCACATCGGCATCCATCCCTGCGACACGTTCGCGTGCACCACGGCGGAGGGTATAGTTTGCGAGAATTTCAGCGGGGTAATCCGGCAACAAACTCGGGAATAAATGACTCGCAGCGCGTGGATCAAAATTGGTTGCACGCCCCCCTTCTGGCAGATAAACGCTCACTTGATCGCCATGGCGAACTATTTCGCGCGCAGGCCCATCCAGTGTTTCCCGTCGCTCGCTCACTACGCCGCTATCGACCACATGGCAAACTCGAATAGTCTCCATATATTCGCCATGTTGCTGAACATATACGCCCTGAAAAGAAGTCAGCATCGGCGCCCGCACGATGCGTTCAAGCAGGCGCTGAGATTCCGTACTGGATAACTCGCCCGCAGCCGTTGCCAATCCTGACCAGAGTGTAATAAAGATAAAGAGATAACGAAGTGACATCATTAGTGCGAATCAACCGATTGAAAATTGGCATAAATCACTTCTCGCTCAGCAAACGGATTGCCATCGCTCTCGCGATGCGCTGCAAGATAAGCGTGCAGTGTTGACCCCATATCTTGAGTTGCCTGAGCCACGGGAGCGACAGACTGAGCCGGTTGATTGACCCGCCACACCGCCACGCCCACAAAGGCAACGGAAGCTGCGACGGTAAGCGGAACCAGGAACTGTCGAACATGCCTGGGCTTACGCAACATGCGCTGTGGGGCCACAATAATTGGCTCGGCCGCCAGCAGTTCGGAAAAGCGAGTCATAAAAACGGGAGAATAAACGGGATGCCCTTGCAAGGTATCAGAAGCCAAGCGCCAGTCACTCCAGTCGGCCAGCAAGTTACCGTCATCACGCAAAGCATTGAGCAGGCTATCGAGTTCACGCGGATCGAGCTCATCATCCATCAACGCCGAAAGTTTTTCTTTGCTCATTTCTCATTCATCCTGTTTACCAGCGTTTATCTTTGCCAACCGATTCAAGAAGTGGCCGCAGCTTACTGGAAATTGCTTCACGTGCCCGGAAAATGCGCGAACGTACTGTCCCGATGGGGCAATTCATCATGCTTGCGATATCTTCGTAACTCAAACCGTCCATTTCCCGCAAAGTGATAGCGGTGCGAAGCTCATCAGGCAAACTATCAACCACCGCATTCACGGTAGAGACAATCTGCTGATTGGAGAGTTCAGATTCTGGTGTACGGTAATCGGGGATTTGTTCAGCTACATCAAGAGATTCGCCATCCTCATCACTGTATCCGGTCGAGATTTGAGGTCGGCGACCGTTTGCAGCCAAGTAATTCTTGGCCGTATTGATAGCAATGCGGTAAAGCCAGGTATAGAACGCACTTTCACCACGAAAGGCCGGCAGCGCACGGTAGGCCTTGATAAAGGCTTCCTGGGTTACATCTTCAATCTCGGCAGGATCACGGATCAGGCGGGATAACAGCCGTGCTATCCGACGCTGGTACTTGATTACCAGCAGCTCGAAAGCCCGTTTATCGCCAGCTTGGGCGCGAACAACCAATTCCTGGTCAAGATCGCGTTCAGTGCGCGTCTCCAAAAGAACACTCCATGCTTGTTAGGGTCGCAGGATACAAAGATATCCACATTATCATGCACTAAATGGGGACACTGCATGGTATTACAACACCCGCAAAGAAGCCCTACCCTCTGCTAAACTACTCACCTCGGCGATCACTACGTGCGGAAGACAAGATGCAAGCATTCGACGTTCTCATTATCGGTAGCGGATTGGGTGGTATGACCATGGCCTTGCATCTTGCAGAATCGAAAAAGGTCGGGCTTGTTACCAAGCGTGCGCTACGCGAAGGAGGGAGCGGTTGGGCGCAAGGCGGGATCGCAGCAGTCCTAAATGATGCCGACAGCATAGAAATGCATATCCGCGACACCCATATTGCTGGCGCAGGTTTGTGCAATGCCGAGGCCACCCGCTTTATTGTCGAGAACTCTCGCAACGCCATTGATTGGCTGATTGACCTGGGCGTACCGTTTACCAAGGATGAAAACAGCGAATCCGGTTACCACGGTTATCACCTGACCCGGGAAGGAGGCCACAGTCACCGTCGTATCATCCATGCTGCCGATGCAACCGGTGCCGCCGTGATCGATACGCTGGCAATCAAGGTCTCCGCCCACCCCAACATCACAGTCCTGGAAGAACACGTTGCACTGGACCTGATCACCGAAGAAACGCCGGATCACTCAGGCAACCGCTGCTGGGGCGCTTATGTCTACGACAAGCAGGGAGATAAGGTCGAAACCATCCTTTCCCCCTTCACTGTCTTGGCTACCGGTGGTGCGGGCAAGGTTTACCTCTACACGACCAACCCGGATGTATCGACCGGCGATGGTATTGCGATGGGGTGGCGCGCGGGCTGCCGGGTGGAAAACATGGAATTTATCCAATTTCACCCCACCTGCCTTTACCACCCACATGCCAAATCATTCCTGATTTCGGAAGCTGTGCGTGGCGAGGGCGGCTTGTTGCGTCTGCCCGACGGAACACGCTTCATGCCCAAGCACGACGAACGTGCCGAGCTTGCCCCACGCGATGTCGTTGCACGTGCTATCGACTTTGAAATGAAAAAGGGTGGCTTTGACTGTGTCTACCTGGATATTTCCTACAAGCCAGATGGCTTTGTAAAAGAACATTTCCCCACGATCTACCAACGCTGCCTGGAACTTGGCATCGACATCACTCGCGAACCCATCCCAGTCGTCCCTGCTGCGCATTACACCTGCGGTGGCTTGGTGACAGACATGCAAGGCCATACGGATGTCTCACAACTTTTCGCCGTTGGCGAAGTTGCATGCACCGGACTGCATGGTGCCAATCGACTGGCCTCCAACTCCTTGCTTGAATGCCTGGTCCTGGGCAAGGCTGCTGCCGAACGGATTCTTGCCGATACGCCTGCCGATGTGCCAAATATTCCAGAATGGGATGAAAGCCAGGTGGACGATGCCGATGAGGAAGTTGTGATCTCCCACAACTGGGATGAGCTTCGCCGATTCATGTGGGATTACGTCGGGATTGTGCGCACCAATAAACGCCTGGAACGCGCGCTCAACCGTATTCGCCTGCTGCAAAGCGAGATTCACGACTACTACAGTAATTTCCGGGTTTCAAACGATCTAATCGAGTTGCGTAACTTGGTGCAGACGGCGGAGTTGATTGTTCGTTCTGCCCTGGCCCGCAAGGAAAGCCGCGGACTTCACTTTAGCCGGGATTATCCTGAGCTCAATCCTGAACCCGTAACCACGGTATTAACACCACCAACAGGCAGCAAATCCGTTTCGTGATGCGCTTTTCCATCGTGGTGGAACGACAAAAAGGTATTTTGTGTCGATACAAGCCGTGAACAACGCCTGATTTAAGCGCGGCTCATTTTCAGGCGCCGTGCTCTCTTTCAGTCTTGACTATCGGACTCGGCCAATCTTCGTTGCAAGGTTGGCAAGCTCCAGCGCAGCCACACCCGCCATCGGCGAAGCGAGTCTTCTTCAGCACTGTCCGGCCACAACAACAAATAGAGCCTTCCTGTATCAGTACGCAAGTGCAATATGATCAACCAGGCAGTAATCAAACTGGATGGCAAGATCTCAGCTTGTTGCGGATTGGAGCCGATGCCTGCCAATGAAACGCGACCATCCGGCAACACTTGCAGGAAACTTGATGCGGTTGGGGATCTGCGTAGCCAGACAAAGTGGGCAGATACCAAGAACAACGCCACTGCACACCACAATAAAGGCAACATCAAGGCGACGACCACTGCCGCCAGATGCAGAACAAGCAACCCTCGCCATGCCAGACGCGAAGGAATAATGTGAAGTTCAGGTGGATTCACTCGAGCTGGATCTGCCCTTGAATGTTGACGCTCAATCGACTTTCACCGCCTTCGACTGGCGCAAGGGCCGCTGAGGGCATCGCCCTCTCAGCCATCAGCGCTGCTTTATACATCACTGGCGGGCGTGCGGATTGGGTGTTAATGGTGAGATTGACCAGCTTCCAGCTCTTACTGCTCAATCCTTTCTGCACCAACGCCGCACGGTTACGGAAACCACGAAGCCCTTCTTCAATCAACTCATCTTCAGCCTGCTTACGTGCAGCATCAGACACATCGTAGCGAACATCGGCCAATTGAAGAGGCGTGCCATCCTGTATTTTTTGCAATTCACCGATCAGTTTTGCCATTGCCGCAAAATCACGCGAGGTGAGATTAACCTCCCCGCGCGCGCGCCAACCCTCTTGTTTGTTGCTCTTGTTGTATAGCGGATAAGTGGAATAGCCGGTGCTCATCGACACAATGTTACCGAGCCGCCGTACTTGTTTCACGCCTGCATCGATAGCCAAATTGACCCGCTCGGACAAATGTGCCGGATCGGTATCGGTAAGCTCAACAAACAACGTGGCATGCGCCGTATCGTTGGCCACATCTCGGCTCGCAACGGTATCAAAACTGACCACATTCGTTGGCAATTCGTTAGCAAAGCCAAGCGCAGAACAAAGCGCCAGCGTTATCGCAGCCAGTTTTTGCATGTTTCACCTCTGCCTAAAATAACGAGCGATCAATGATAACCATGATCCGAAGGCGTATTGTGAATCTCGTCGGAAACCATATCCATGACGCCTAAATGAACTTCCACATCAAACCATTCCCAGAACAGCTTGAGATTGCGCTTCTGCGGCCAGAGTTTTTCGTCTGAAACCCAGGAGGCCAATTCCATTTCAAACAGCTTATCGGCAACATCATCGATAAAGGCGATACCGTCTTCCGCTTCAGTGACTTCTGGAATCATCACCACGGTGCAATCACTGCGAACTTCATCCAGACTCAGGATGATATCGTTGCCGGGCAAGTTATTCAGCCAGTCAAGGAAAGGCTGGCGCGGCTTCAAGATGGTGGCCGAACGGTCAACAATGAACATTTACAACTCCTTGTTATGGCACGACAGACAGATTAGCATGCCGCACGTTACTCTCAATTGATACCATGCAGGCAACTTGCTTGCACTGCAAAAAAAACCGGTAATTTTGCAGATTATCCCCGGAGCAAAATCATCAACGCACTGCGCCTTCCTACCGATTTAACTGTTCTGTGCCCTGTGGTGAGTAGCCGTATTGTTTTGTCCAATGCGCGATATTTGACTGACAGCGCTGGACAATACATTTTTTGCCATTGTTCCAACCTGGATAATTGCTACAACCGCTCGGACTTTACCGAAGACATCCCGGAATGCCTGCTGCATGAGGCGCGAGACATTGATTTGCCGAGCCCATAAAACGTGAGCCCGGCGCATCCTACGCTAATCAATGACCTGGGAAACACCTAGTTCAGAACAAAGATGCGCCAATGCTTTTTTGAGTTGCGCCACTTCATTCTCAAGCTGTTCCACGCGCCCGCTGAGCTTTTCTTCTGCGCCACCGGCGGGTTGCGAGGACGAAACAACATGCAGCATCTCTGCACTCGGCGCACCGGAAAGCAGATGTATCCAGCGATTTTCGCGCGCACCCGGCTGGCGTGGCAACTCCTGCACCAATGCGCCAGCGCTGCGCTCAGCAAGTTCATTAAGAAATGCTTCGACAGCCGAGATGTCAGCAAAGCGATGCAAACGATCGCAATTAATACGCAACTCGCCTGCCGTTTGCGGGCCACGCAACATAAGGGCAGTGAGAATAGCCGTGGATTGGGTAGGAATCAGCAGAACGCGCTCAATATTGTGCGCGTAGCGTGGCACTCGGCCACCGCTGGATTCGATGATCAGACTATGGCTGCGCAATTCATCCAGTGCGGCCTGCACATCCGCCTCAGTCGCATCAATAACAGGATCACGGCTGGTTTTCTGGTTGCAACCGGCGACCAGGGCATTCAAGGTAAGCGGATAAGTATCAGGTACGGTGCGCTGTTTTTCTGACAGCACACCCAGCACCCGGATTTCAAGAAGGGAAAGAGGAGGAAGGCTGGCAGGCATGGGGCAACTCCTTGGCAAGGGCGCTATTGTGCCCCGTGTCAGTATCAATTGCCCATGGTTTTATACAGGCAATGGCTCGCCCAGCATTTCCACATCTCGACGCATGCGCTGGATATCACCCGACTCAAGCACCAACTTCCCGCCCCCTGCGTTATCTTGTACCTGCTCCGGTTTTCGTGCGCCGCACAGCGCATGGGTAATGCCAGGTTGCGCAAGGGTCCAGGCGATAACCAGCTGGCTCAGATCACATTGATATTGAGTGGTCAAATCCTGCCAGCTAGCCAGCATATCCAGTACGCGCTGGCGGTTGACTGGTGCAAACCAAGCCTTCCCGGCACGGATTTCACCTTCGCTGAATACGCGATCCATGCCCACCTTGCCGGTTAACAGACCTTGCTCAAGCGGCGAATAGGCGAGCACTGCAATATTTTGAGCCAGGCAATAATCCAGCAACGGACCCTCAATCTTGCGATCCAGCATGGTATAGCGCATCTGTACCACATCCAGTACGCCATGGCGCTGATACTCCTGGATTTGCTCAAGACTGACATTGGAAGCACCAATCGCACGGATTTTCCCTTGTGCTTTAAGTTGCATCAGGCAATCCATCGTGGCGGATATCGGCTCACTCAAAGGGGTCAGCGTTGGCCAGTGTGTCTGGTAAAGATCAATGTAATCGGTACCCAGTCGCTGCAGGCTGATTTCAATCTCTTCCCGGATCGAATCCGGATGCAGGCTCTTGAAGACACGCCGACCATCGCGCTCAAAGTAGAAGGAGCCCAAGTCCTCTCGTTGCCAGCGCAAACCGCACTTGGTCGCAATCACGACCTCATCCCGCCGACCCTTAATGGCTTGGCCTACTACGTCTTCACTGTGACCAAAGCCGTAGACCGGGGCGGTATCGATCAGGTTGATTCCTTGATCCAACGCCGTATGGATCGCACGAACCGACAGAGCATCATCGTTTTCGCCCCACCAGGAACCACCGCCAATAGCCCAAGCGCCCATCGCTATGGCCGAAGCTTGAATGCCGGATGTTCCAAGTTCACGCTGCAGCATGTGTTTTCCTTTTGATTCGAAGACAAAAAACCATTTTGCAACGAAAGCCGGATGGCGTCGTGTAAAAAAACGACCCAACAAAGCACGTAACCCATACATTATCGGCAAAAAATAAAACGCCGGTCTCGAAAGACCGGCGTTTTACGTCACTATCCAGCTTATTTTTTCAGAAAATCTTGTCGCTGCGGCGTGAACGTATCCAGCAACACCCCGGCTTTTGTGCATACGCAACCATGCATGATATTGGGCACTTTATAGAGCGTATCGCCGGCTTTCACGATTTTGGTTTCGTCACCAATCGTAAATTCAAATTCGCCGGACAGCACATAGGTCAGCTGTTCATGTGGATGGTTGTGCATCGGGCCAATGGCGCCATCAGTAAAATGAACTTCAACCTGCATCAAACTACCGCTATGGGCCAGAATTTTGCGACTTACGCCGTTGCCAATATCTTCCATCTGGCAATCCTTGTTATAAACAAACATGGTCGTCTCCCTTGTTAAGTGGCCTGATTATATAGCCAATTCAGCCCATGACAGAACACTTGGTCATGATTTATAAACGATGTTTCATTTCTTCTCGCTGGCCTGCGTCCCGTGTGCCTGTTAGACTTGCATCCCCTTTATGAAAGCCAAGTCATTGTGAATAAAGCATCTTTTTCGACTTTGGCCCTGCGCCCCGCCATGCTGCAAAATCTGGACAGCCTTGGCTATCACCAGATGACCGTGATCCAGGCGCAGAGCTTGCCTGCCATTCTGGATGGGCGTGATTTGATTGCGCAAGCCAAAACCGGCAGTGGAAAAACCGCAGCTTTCGGCATTGGCATCCTGCACCACCTGAACCCGAGCTATTTTGCCGTGCAGGCGCTGGTGCTCTGCCCCACGCGCGAACTCGCCGATCAAGTCGCCAAGGAATTACGCCGACTGGCTCGCGCCATCGACAACATCAAGATCATCAGCCTGTGTGGCGGCGTACCGATGGGGCCGCAAATCGGCTCGCTCGAACACGGCGCGCATATTGTCGTCGGCACGCCGGGACGCATTCAGGATCACCTGAGCCGTGGTTCGCTGAATCTAAAAACCATCAGCATCCTGGTCTTGGATGAAGCCGACCGCATGGTCGACATGGGCTTTTATGACGAGATCCGTTATATCGTCGATGCCTGCCCCAAGCGCCGCCAGACCCTGCTGTTTTCCGCCACCTACCCGGACACTATCCGCAAGGACAGCTCACGCTTCCTGCGCGACCCGCTTGATGTCAAAGTGGAGGCGCAACACGACGCCAGCCGCATTGAGCAACGCTTTTATCTGATCGACCCGGCCGAACGCAACGCCACCGTCGCCAAACTGCTTGATCATTATCGCCCCGTATCCACCCTTGCCTTCTGCAATACCAAGATTCATTGCCGCGAACTGGCCGCAGAATTGCAGGCACAGGGTTACACCGCACTGGCGTTGTACGGCGAACTGGAACAACGCGAGCGCGACGAAATCCTGGTGCGTTTTGCCAACCAGAGCTGCTCGGTACTTGTCGCCACCGACGTCGCCGCACGCGGACTGGATATTTCCACGCTCGATGCCGTGATCAACGTGGATGTCTCGCGCGATACCGAAGTGCATATCCATCGCATCGGACGCACCGGCCGCAGCTCGGAAAAAGGTCTGGCGCTAAGCCTTGCCGCGCAGAACGAAAAGAAATGGGTGCAGTTCATCGAGGAATACCAAGGCGGCAAGGTGGCCTGGCATGATCTGGCCGAGCTTACTCCCAGCAGCGAAGGTCCACTGCTGCCGCCGATGATCACGCTGTGCATTGCTGGCGGCAAGAAAGACAAGTTGCGACCAGGCGACTTATTAGGTGCGCTCACCGGCGATGCAGGCATCGCAGGAACCCATGTTGGCAAAATCAGTGTCTTTGAACACTTTACCTATGTGGCATTGCATCGCAGTATCGCAGAGCAAGCCGTGAATAAGCTCGCACGCAGCAACATCAAGGGACGCAGCTTCAAAATGCGCATTGTCGGCGAGTAACCAGCATGAAACAGATATCAAAACAGGATTTGCAAACACTCTCGCAGACCGCGCAACACTCTCCACGACTACGTGCCAATCTGAACCTGCACTTGCATCTGGATGACCCCATCCAGCGCTTGGCCATCGCCATGGAACCCGGCACTTATGTGCGTCCGCATCGGCATCCGCACACTTGGGAGCTGCTATATCCGCTGTCCGGGCGCTTTCTGGTCCTGTATTTTGACGATGAAGGTAGCGTAGTCGAGCGGACAATATTGGGTGAAGACTGTACCGTATTGGAAAATCCTGCCGGCACATGGCACGCCGTGTTATCACTCGATGCCGGCGGCGTCATTTTTGAAGTCAAGCATGGCCCTTACACGCCGATCACTGCACAGGATTATTCAGCATGGTCGCCAGCAGAAGGAGAAGTGGGCGCTGATACGCTGCTGACATGGTACGCAACAGCAAAAATTGGGGAAAAGTTTCCCCATCGCTGAATTGTCACAATGAAAAAACCCAGGACTTAACCTGCCGTTTTGGCCTGGGGATTCACCTCTTGGATACGCTGGAATGAGCCGGTCAATTTACCAGCCTCATGGCATGCAATCCCGTCGCGTTACACCACCCGCCGTACGCCCGGCACACGCAGAATCAGCCAAGCCAACAACCCGGAAACCACAAACGCAAACATGGCTAGCAACGGTATCGCCAGTGCCGGATGCAGCGTGGTCGGGCGCAGATCGTTTTGCCATAGCAAATCGAGCCACATTGGATGGATCAGGTAGACACCAAAGGAAACCGGGGCAATCCAGCCGAACAGGCGCAACTTGGGCAGCCGCAGGCACAGTGCAAAGGCAGCCAACCCGGCCGGCACCGTGGTAATGCTGAAGTAGTCGTAGAAATAGGTTCCGGCATTGAGCTTGCCCTGCCCGGCCAACCAGCCGCAGCCCAGCGCCGTGATAATGATACTGGCAATCAGCGTAGGCCACGGCCAGCGTGAATCGCGCGATCCGGTCGCAAGCAAATAGCCAGCCAGGTAGTAGCCTATAAAGGGCACGAACAATACCCCGGCAAATGGCGGACCATCGCCGCGCCACAGAGTAAAAAATTTATTGGCTATCGCCAGCGCCAGCAATCCGGCACACAAAACGGCAAGCTGCTTGCGGCACAACACTGTCAGAATTTGACGCAGAAGCGGCGTCACCAGATACAGGCCCGGCAACATAAAAAGGAACCACAGGTGGAAATAAGGCATGCCAATCAGTGTCTGATGCAGCATGAATAACCAGTCTGCTTCGCCACCGCGATCAAGTACCCAGCACAGATCATAAGCCAGGTAAAACAACGACCAGAACACCAATGGAATCAGCACACGGACAAAACGACGACGATAAAAATCGCGCCAGGATTCTCCTGCTTTACTTGGAACCAACAGTAGTGCACCACTCAGCATCACAAAGACCGGCACGCACCAGCGCGTAGCTGCATCGAATACATTGGCTGCCCACCAGCCGCTGCTGCCAAGCAAACTGCGATCAGTGACTGCGCTGGCTGCCGCATGCAGCAGAACCACAGCCAACGCCGCCACGGTACGTGTACCATCGACCCAGTCCAAATGACCAGATGTCGATGTATTAGCAGATCGTTGAGACATGCGATTTCCCCGTTGAACGGGCAAATATTACCGTAATCCCTCTATCGTTATCCTGTAACGCGAATACTGTTGAATAGATAGGGAAAGCGCGAGTGGTATCGGCAAGCCAATCCGGCCACAATCGCGCACTTGGTTTGAACCCGTCACAGGATAAACCCCATGATGTCGCAGCCTCTTCCGCAATCACAACACAAGATTTCATTGATCGGCGCGCCTACCGATGTCGGTGCCAGTACACGTGGCGCTTCGATGGGGCCTGAAGCCCTGCGGGTGGCGGGCCTCGAACCGGCCCTAGTCAGTCACGGGTTGAACATTGAAGATTTGGGCAATCTCCATGGCCCACACAATCCCTGGGAAGAATCGACCGGCGGCTATCGCCATCTGGATGAGGTTACTCCCTGGAATCATTCCGTTTACGAGGCGGTCTATAGCGTGTTGCGCCGAGATCGACTACCTATCTTGATGGGCGGCGATCATTCGCTGGCAATCGGTTCGATCAGCGCCATTGCCCGCCACTGCCGCGAAACGGGCAAGAAGCTGCGCGTACTCTGGCTGGATGCGCACGCGGATTCCAACACTTCCGATATCACCCCGAGCGGTAACCTGCACGGCATGCCAGTGGCGACACTTTGCGGTTACGATCCGACCGAACTGGCTGGACTGAGCGGTATGACCCCCGCCGTTTCACCCGATGTATTCCGTTTGATCGGTATCCGCAGCGTTGATCCGGCGGAAAAACAGTTCGTGCACAAGATGAATCTGGACGTCTTCGACATGCGTTTCATCGATGAGATCGGCATGTTCCAGACCATGGAACGTGCACTGGCCAATCTCGACAGCAATACCCATCTGCATGTCAGCTTCGACGTGGATTTTCTCGATCCGCAAATCGCACCGGGCGTGGGCACGCCGGTTCCAGGCGGCCCAACCTACCGCGAAGCGCAGTTATGCATGGAAATGATCGCAGATACCGGGCGGCTCAGCTCCCTCGATATCATGGAGCTCAACCCGGCTTATGATCTACGCAACCAGACTGCTCAACTGACCGTTGATTTGGTGGAAAGCCTGTTCGGCAAGTCAACACTGATGCGCAAGCGGATATAATCTCGCTAATTCAATTCATTTTCCGCGCGCATGCCTGACTACTACATCGGTTTAATGACCGGCACCAGCCTTGATGGCATCGACACTGCGCTGGTGGATTTCTCCGACGCACATCCTCGTTTGATTGCCGCACTTGGCATGCCGCTGGATAAAGACCTGCGCGCGGAACTACTGGTCTTGCAAGCCAGTGGACCGGATGAATTACACCGCGCCGCACTGGCCGCCAATGCGCTTAGCCGTGCCTGCGCTGAATCAGTCACTCAATTACTAAAAAAGACCGGTATCCAAGAGGAACAAATCCGCGCCATCGGCAACCATGGCCAGACCCTCCGGCACCAGCCCCAATCCGGTTACACCCTGCAGATCGGCAACCATGCACTGTTGGCAGAACTGACGGGGATCAGTGTCGTCGGCGATTTCCGCAGCCGCGATGTCGCGGCAGGCGGCCAAGGGGCGCCATTGGTGCCCGCGTTCCACCATGCCATCTTCGGCAAAGCTACCGAAACCCGCGTGCTCGTCAATGTCGGCGGCATTGCCAATCTAACCATCCTGCCTGCTGGCGGAAAGGTCACCGGTTGGGACTCGGGTCCCGGCAATGTATTGATGGATTTATGGATTCAACGCCATCAAGGCTGCCCCTATGATGACAACGGCGCGTGGGCCGCTAGCGGCATAGTGTTGCCAGACCTGCTGCAAACCTTGCTGAACGAACCCTGGTTCTCATTACCGGCACCGAAAAGCACCGGACGCGATTTATTCCATGCCCGCTGGCTAGATGCCATGCTCAATAACCGAAAAGACAAGCCACAGGACGTGCAAGCCACGTTTTGCGCCCTGACCGCTCGAACCATTGCCGATGCAGCACGAGCCGCCCGTCCCGCCACGCTTTACCTGTGTGGCGGTGGCGCGCACAACGCCACGCTGATTGCGATGCTGGCGCAGGAATTGCCGCAGACGCGCATCAGCACCACCGCCGAACTTGGCGTCGATCCTGACTGGGTTGAAGCCTATGCCTTTGCCTGGCTTGCCCGCTGCTGCATCGAACGCATCCCGGCCAACCTGCCGGCCGTGACCGGCGCAAGTGGGCCGCGCATTCTCGGAGCCATCTATCCATCATGATTCAGCCTGCCGAAGTCGCTTTTTCCCCGGAAGGCGTGCCCTACTCCAGCACATTCGACGATATCTACCACACGACCGATGGCGGACTGGGACAGATCGAACATGTATTCATGGCTGGCAATGCCCTGCCGCAACGTTGGCAAGGGCGGGATTCATTCACGATTCTGGAAACCGGCTTCGGCTTGGGATTGAGTTTTCTGGCAACCTGGCAAGCCTGGCGCGATGACCCGCAACGCTGCACATGGCTGCACTTCATCTCGGTGGAAAAATACCCGTTCACCGCTGAAGACCTTGCGAACCTGCACGCCAGATGGCCGCAGTTTGCTGAACTTTCTGGCCAACTGGTATCAGGTTGGCCTGCATTGACCCAAGGACGACACGACATCTTGCTTGATGGCGGCCAGGTACAACTGACTTTGCTGTTTGGCGATGCCCTGGATCAATTTCCGCAAATCGCGATACAAACCAATGCCATTTATCTGGATGGCTTTGCCCCCTCGAAAAATCCAGACATGTGGTCACTCCCGCTATTCACCCAACTCGCCAGATTGGCTGCCCCAGATTGCACCCTGGCCACCTGGAGCGTGGCCGGCTTTGTGCGCCGGGATTTAACCCTGGCAGGCTTTGCTGTCACTAAAGCCAGTGGCTTTGGCGGGAAACGGCATATGCTGCTAGGGCGACGCCAACCCTAGGTTCTGTTGCTGTAAATAATTCGAGCCTGACCCCTTTAATGTTCTTTTGCTCTTTAATGTTGGGGGTGATTGAGCATGGACTACTTGCCAAATTTGATAGCGATCCACGCCGCAATGATTGTGGCGGCAGCGCTCAATATCGCGGCACGACGTATCTGTTCATCGCGGCCGTCCTCACGTTCTTCGGTTTTAGACAATAGCCATTCCATTGCTAATTTGTGCAACGCGCCCTTTGAGAAGTCTCCGGTTTCGGCTGCGACCTTGACGGCAGGAACGCCGAGCGATTTGAACTTGGCGAACCACTCAGAGCGGAAAGACTCAATAGCCGTAGCTTCCTCCTTTGGATCAACGGACACATAGCCGCCATCGATTTGAGGTTTCACATACTCACGGAGATCTAACCAGTGGTACACCTCAACATCGTTCGATCCGGGATGCAAGACAACACCAGGGACCTGCGCCGAGTAATCAGTTGCCTGCATGCCACTGACAACTATTCTCACAGTCGGCATATCACCCCCAACGAATAAAAGGGACTTCCCCGTCCCGAGG
>JARLJJ010000140.1 GCA_031291275.1 Formivibrio sp. | reverse complement strand
TGGCGCTTGCGCTGCCGGGCGGGCTCCAGTATTGGAACGCCCCTTGCCCGCGGACAGGTGGCAGAGCGGTTGAATGCACCGCACTCGAAATGCGGCATACGGGAGACCGTATCGGGAGTTCGAATCTCCCCCTGTCCGCCAGTTACTCTATGTAACACTCTGTAATATAACGATATTGTGCAATTTTTGATTGGCGTCCCCACAAAACTTCCCACAAGTGGCTGTTTTCCGGGCTAGACTTGCTTGTCTTCCTACACCTGCCGACAAATCCCGTCGTTGTCCGTGTCCGTTTCCGTGCCGCTGCTGACCGTGACGCCTAGGGTGAGCACGTCCCCAAAAGGCCATCACAGTCACTGCCAGTGCTCCTGACACTGGCATTCGTCTCCTAAGGCCGTGAGACGGCAAGCTGGCTCCATTCCAGACTGAATATCCCAGCCACCGCCATAACTCCCGCCCCCTGCCTCCATCCGTCAACGTCGTTCGGTGACTTATGCGAAAGCGGGACTGATTCGAGATTGAATATCCCAGCTGGGGTCAACGCGACTTGTTTATCCATAAGTCATGCGTGGTCGCAGAACACGTATCAGACATTGCGTAATATGATTGTACTACTTACTTACCATATAGCACCACAAAGGGCACTATGCATTTCGTGGTGCACCGACAGGTTGATCGCGTAGCGGTCGCTGATTCTCAAAAATCAAATTTCTTGCGATTTCGAGCGTGACAACCAAGGTCACTGCCCGGAAGACGATGCGGGGCCACCGAAACATAGGTGGGCTTCACACCGTTCTTGATTCCTATGTTCGGCTGGACTTACCCCCCCACCACACACACACGGTCGTCAATCCTCCTGTTCACCGGCGCCTCGCAACCGCATCAACGCAGCCACCACTGCACCAACCACGCGCGGGAATACTACCGCGTGTTCGATCGGGGACACCCAAAAAACACGATCGGCGCTCAATCGCGACAACCAAACTTAGGCCTTACGAGCTGATAGCCGGAAATTCGTTGCTCTATTGCAGCAAAGATTTTTTCAGGAAGCAAAGGCGCAAAAAAAATAAAAGACACCGAAAAACGCTTGGCACAACATTTAGAATCAATCTACGTTTGTATTGTAGAAAGTTCGCGTGATGTTTAAAATCAAGCTTAGGGCAGCAATTCCTGAGCTCAAGAGGGTGGGCGACAAAGCATTTCAAAAGTCATATGCGGAGAGTGGTGACTCTCCGTGGCAGATTAAGTGCGCGCGAACGTGTGGGCTTGAACTGTAAGCCGCGTCCTAGGGGATCGATCGTAGTCGGGGGGCTCAATGAAAACATTATCTAGAGTGGCTTTTGGCATCGCATGCCTATTCCTGAGCGTGTGCGGGGCGCAGGCCACCAATTGTCCAAATGTCACCTACCAATTCACAAACGGCACCACCGCTGATGCCACTCAGGTGAATCAAAATTTTCAGGACGTGCTCACCTGTACCAATGGTCTCGCGCCAACGAACAATCCTAGTTTTACAGGTAACGTGGGTATCGGGACGACGACGCCGGAAAATGCACTTACGGTAGTTGGGCAGATAGAGTCAACTTCTAGCGCCCCTGGGATGAATATGTATGACACGGCTGCTTCGGCCAATAATCATCGTTGGTCGTTCGGTGCCGGAAGCGGAAGTTTTGCGATCTCACTCTTTAATGATGCTATCTCAGCTGGAACTCAACCTATTCAAATTACTCGGTCCGGCGTTACAGCAACATCAATATCGCTCGACGCGGGCAATCACACAATTCCGGAGCTATATCTTCATCAAAATGGCAACGTCGGCATCGGGACGACATCGCCCGCAGTGCCATTGACAGTTGTAGGAGATGTCCGAGTTGGAACCTCTGGCAACAATGGCTGCCTGCAAAACTATGCGGGAACGGCGATAGCTGGAACGTGTTCTTCGGATGCGGCGTTGAAGATTGTCACGGGCAGGGTTGACGGAGTTGTCGAGGGCCTAACTCATATTGAACTCACCAAGTTCAAATGGAATGCGACCGCCGCGCGCCTCTATCATGTCTCGACAACGATAGAAAACACCGGCTATCTCGCGCAAGCCGTCCAAGGCACTTTCCCTGAACTCGTCTCGATCGACAAAAACGGATATCGTCAAATCAATTACACGACGCTTTCCCTTTACGGACTTCAGGCGATCAAAGAATTGAAGGCGCTCAACGATAAACAAGCCTCCGAAATTGCCGCGTTGAAGAAACGCATCGACGCCGAAGATCAGCGCCTCTCTCGTTTGGAGGCCAGTCTGAATGTTCGCACAGCGGCCAATTGATTCCAATCACTTCAACGTATCTCTTTTTAAATGCGACAATGGAGGTAGGTATGGGTGAATTCCACCGGAATAAATCACATAGATGGTCCCCGACCGGAGTGCGACCATTCATTGTAGCGTTGGCTGTTGCTATTGGTTTGCTCGCATCAAGCGTGGATAAAGCCTATGCAGCAAATGGTTCCGTAACTTACACGTACGATGCATTGGGTCGGGTGCAAACTGTAAGCTACGATACGGGCATAATCATCATTTATACGTACGACGCTAACGGCAACCGGACGCAGCAAGTCATCAACGTGAACACGTCTGTCTTGCATTGGGCGCCGACCGCATCCCCTTGCACCTCCAATTGTTGGGGACAGGCTGTTTGGGGATGAAGGCCAATCGGTGCCAAAGCTATCGTCCTTTCTGGGCGACATTACGGGGCTTATTAGAAGTCGAATGGTGAGGAACTCATGCTCAAGACTCTTGTTGGCGCAATAATCTCGCTTTTGCTTGCTGGCAGTGTGGCAGCCGCACAAAATTGCCCTCCTTTGCCCAACCCGCTCGTGCAGACGCATACCGCAAGCGCCGATGATGTAATGGGGAACTTCAACAATCTTGAGAACTGCGCCAACAGCAATTTGGCGCACAACGGAAGCAATTCCGACATCACATCACTGAACGGGCTGACAACACCACTCAGCAAGGCGCAAGGTGGAACAGGCAACACGACGGGCCAACCAGACCTTGTCTCCGTTCCTCTTTCTAGCCTTGCATCCCAGAACACGAACACGGTCGTAGGAAATGCCAGTGGGTCTAGTTCGTCTCCTTCCGCTCTTTCCCTACCATCGTGTGCCGACTCTGGTGGTAGCCATTTAAATTGGGTGTCAAACTCTGGGTTCACATGCGGAAACACGAGTTCAATTCCGGGACTTGTAATTGCAGATACCAGTGGATTTGGTGGTAATCTTAGTAGTGGAGTTGCAGGAACTGCCAGCGCTCTCTCATTGGGCACAGGTACATGGTCGTGCAGTGCCACGCTTAATTTTTTCGCAAATACAACGGTTAGCTTTTCTGCCCAGAATATTTATGCCAGTCTCTCGTCTGCGACAAGCACAGTTTATACCGGTAGTTTTTCCGGCGGCACAACATCGCAATGGATTCCATCCCAGACCATAAACCAATTTTTTTCCATAGCGAGTCTTCCAGTCGTCAACTACATAGTTACTGGACCGACTACGGTCTATTTGAATGGAAAAATCAGTTATAGCAGCGGTTCTGTTATCGGCTATGGCAGAATCCAATGCCTTCGGATTGGATAGAGGATACTACCCGACAGCCATCTCAGCGATCTGGCTTGCGTGTTTCGCTTAGCGGGCGATTAGAACATGTCATTCGGCCCAATCACATATCTATGATGACTGCACAGGGTTTCCCATATGACAAAAGCTCTAAGCAGCTTGAGATCACGAGATGGACGAAAGACCGTCCACAATAGTTTCAGTCTTAATCGCCGCTCATCGCACAGAAATTGCTGGATTGTTCTAGGAATACTATTCTTTGCCGCTGTGTTGCCGCT
Source organism: Formivibrio sp. (assembly GCA_031291275.1). Taxonomy (GTDB): domain Bacteria; phylum Pseudomonadota; class Gammaproteobacteria; order Burkholderiales; family Chitinibacteraceae; genus Formivibrio. The sequence goes on along the minus strand of JARLJJ010000140.1, from coordinate 7,647 downwards.
CGAAGTTTGTGCGAAACCGGCAACTGCAGTAATTTTGCGTCCACAAGACACAATCCTTGTTAACGCTCAACAGATAGCGGTATTGAGGGGCTCAGCGACGGCAAGACCCTACATCCCACATGAGCACGTGACGGTCGGCAAGCAGTCTCGCTTAGGCGTCAAACATGCGCAGTTCATGGCCGCAGCCAAGCGTGCCGTCTTTGTGCCTGTGACAGGGCAAAGCATCTCGACAATTGGCTGTGTATCTGGCAGCACGCAACCTGCGCCAATAACTGCTTTGGTCGCGGCACTAAAGTGCGATTCCGATCTCATATTTGAGTATGTCTACAACAACATAGAATTCGAACCCTTGTATGGAAGTAATAAGGGAGCGCTTGGCACACTGCTTGACGGGCGCGGCGATGATGCCGATCAAGCGATCCTTCTCGTAACGTTATGGAATACAGCAGGGTATTCTCACACCGGCTACTATAATGAGGTAGTTTCCCTCACCGGCGACCAAATTGCCAACTGGCTCGGTGTTCCGAATGATGCAGGTGCGATTATTTATTTATTACACGCTGGCGGAATTCCAGTTCCAGTATGCCCAAGTGCACAATGCGTGATAAATCCAGACAAGACCTTGGCTTCCATTACCGTAGGTCACTTCGTTGCCGCTCTCCAACTCAACGGGACATGGTACTACTTCGATCCGAGCTTCAAAACTCACACAATCCTCTCGGGTCTGACAGGTCTCGGTTCGGCATTAGGTTATAATCGCGCGCAATTTTTGTCGGATATTGGGGGATCTGCGTCCGCCTATGCTTTTTCGACGATCAATCGCAACAACCTGAGAAACGATCTTACGGCATACGCGCAGAATCTCGTCCATTACATCAACCAGAACAACCGAGCTTTGTCGTTGGGAAACGTCATTGGCGGTAGAACGATTCGGCCTCTTACGGGCTCACCCATCCGCACTACCAACAGTAGTTGGACGCCCTCATCAGCGTTTCCGGTCAATTGTCCCAATCAAACGACGAGCCCGGAATGCCGGACGTATATCTCGATCACTATGCCAGGGGCTTCATCGAGCCAAGCCATCAAACTCTACAGCGACATGATTTACGGCCACCGCATAACCGTTCAATCGACTCCCACCATCGGAGCGCCTATTGGCAGCAGTTTCGTTCCGGTCCTTCTGATAGACGGGAAAGTTCCCGCTTGTGCCGGGTCCGGCGCGTGCAGCAACACCGGGAGCGCCACACTTTCTGGCTGGAATTGGTCGATAACTGCACAAATTGTTGAGCCCAATCAGCCAACATCTTCCAATTGTCCTTCCGGTGTAACAGCATGCCGGGACCTCTCGGTTGTCGCAGGCGGAACCTACCTCGTCAGCACCGGTTTTGGTCAAGTGAGTCGCAGCATGGCCGAATACCACCGGCAGCTTCTCGCTCGCGCCCGTGCCGTCGGGAACACCGACGACTCGGAGGCTGTTGTAGGGGAGAGCCTCGCAACGATAAGTTACAACTGGCTCGCCCAATTCTCGAATGCACAACAGCTGCTCGGTCAATTAACAAACACCACGATCCTTTATCAGTTTGCCGCAGGCGTTACCGGCCAGGCCAACATCCAACAATCTGGATACACCGGACCATATGTTGACTTGCCGATCAACTACGCGCAGGTACAGGTCTGGCACGCCGCAGGCCCATCGATTGTCATTGGGGGCTATACCTTTCCGACGGCATTCGCCTCGGCGGGACTTTCTAATGCTGAAGTTCTCAGCTCATTAGAATCTGCTGTTCTTCTCCAATCGCAGTCACCAGTGGCGAACATGACCGCCGCATCAACGGTCATGCTTGTCGACGCAAATATGACGTCATCCTATATCGGTGCAGGGCAGACGACGTATTTTGCGGACGTGTCGACGCCTACTGGCAAAACCTATTTCCAAAACACGATCACACCGGCTATTTCGCCCTACTATAATTCGACCGATCTGGCCTCGATCACAAACGCCGTTACTAACGGATCGCTCGTGCTGATTCCGAACATGGGAAATCTCGCTGTCGGCCATTGGCACGGAGCGGGCTACTCGAGCGTAACCGCGACGACGACATCAACGACGGTGGGGCTCACAATCCAGCAACTGATCACAGGCGGCATGTCGGGCGGTTTCTCCGGTGCGGAGATCCCATTTGGGACTCTCAATTTCGACACACAGATCACGTTGCCGCTCATCAACTGGAATGCGGACAGCTCTCTTGTGCAGACGTCGCCAGTGTTCACGCATCTCTCGTTGGAGCCGGTGGATGCCGTGACGGGGGCTTATATCTATAGCCACGACGATCTCGTCACAGGCGGCAACGGATTTCCCTACGCCCTGCCGTTTTCGCGGACCTATCTTTCTTCTTCAGGAACCAATGTAACAACCACCAGTGCCGATGTGGGAATGGGTAACGGTTGGGCCCACAGCTATAGCATTTCGGCCCTGGCTCAGAGCGATCCCTATATCGGGATGGGCGCGCAGGATACTCCCGCCGTCTATGCAGCAACCTCCATTGCCGCGCTTTATGTGATGCAAGATTTGCTATCCGTAACGCCGACGCCGCAGACCATGACGGTGTCATCCATGGCCGCCAAATGGTTTACCGACCAATTGACCAGCAATGTGGTTGAAGTTACGCAGCCCAACACGAGTGAGGAGTTCGTCGCGCTACCGCATGCGGACGGGGCCTCCAGCTATTCGTTCAGTGCGCCGCCAAATTCGTCGGCCCGGTTCACACAAACAAACGCTGGCCAATATACCTATCAACTGAAGGATGGCGAAACGCTGACATTTGGTGCAAATCCGGCTGGAGCCCTTCAGCAATGGGCGTATCCGAATGGCGTCACGGTGAACCTCGGCTATACGGGAACGACGCTCACGAGCGTTCACAACAATCTCGGCCGGAGTCTGACGCTGACCTATAGCGGCAGCGATATTTCTGCCGTGACTGACGATACGGGGCGCAGCATTCATTACGCCTACGACGCCAATCACAATCTCACGAGTTTTACCGATCCTTTGGGAAGCAACACGAAATTCGTCTACGACAACTCGGGTGTGAACGACACGCTGGGACACTTGACCCAGGTCTTCTATCCGTCAAATCCTGGCGTCCCTTTCGTGACCAACACCTACGATGCTATGGGCCGGGTCATCTATCAGGCAAATGCGAACGGCAATCTCACCTCGTTCTATGTTGCCGGTCCCCGCAGCGAGATCATCGATGCCCTCGGCAACCGCGAAGTGACCTATCAAACCGACCGTGGCCGGATCACCAAAGACGCATGGGTCTTAAGCAGCACATATGGCGATGTTTTCAACGACACAGTCCAGCAGAACGGCGTCGTCAATGTCACGACAAGCCAATATGATGGACTTGACCGACTGACCTCCACGATCGCGCCTGAAGGCGATAGCACAACTTACGCCTACGACGCCAATACGAACCCGTGGGCCAATAACATCGCCGCGGTCACGCGAAACCCCAAGCCGGGCTCCCCGCTCGCCGCCATCACGCAAAGCGCCACCTATGATCCGCAGTGGAACAAAGTTGCCACCGCGACCGACGCTCTGGGCCTTGTCACGGCGAACAGCTACGATCCGGCGACCGGCAACCTTTTGACGACCATCGCAGATGTCGGCGTTTTCGGGAACCACATCAATGCGCGCACGCAGTTCACCTATACTGCTTATGGTCAAGTGGCGACGGTAACGGATGCCATGGGTGTCGTCACCCAAAGTCTCTATGACGGCTCTGGCAATCTGACCACCCTCACCAGGGATTACGGCACGGGGCGGCTCAACCAAACGACGACGATGGGTTATGACGGGCTGGGAGATGTCACCTCGATCACCGATCCGAACGGCAATATCACGACCAATAGCTATGACACCGCCCGGCGGCTGGCCAGCACCACGACGCCAGCGGTGTTACCCATGGCAGGACCGCTGGTCACGGCCTATCTTTACGATCCGGATGGACGTGTGGTGCAAACGCGGCAGACCGTAAACGGCAATCTCCAGCGCCAGACCAACGCGAGCTATACGCTCACCGGAGAAATCGCTACCGCGACCGATGCGAACGGCAACAAAACCCAATGGCTCTACGACCAGAACGACCACGTATCGGGCATCATCGATGCGGCTCTCAACACCACAAGCTTCGCCTACGACGCCATGAGCCGTAAAACGCAGATTCTGAACCCGGCCATTCAATCGGCTCCGCTTCTGCAATACGCCTACCAGCCCGATGGACCGCTCGCCAGTCTGACCGATGCCAATGGGAATGCGACAAGCTATGCCTATGACGGCTTCAACCGGCTGGCGACCGCGACCTATCCGGGTGGCACGACCGAGGCCAATAGCTACGACGCCGACAGCAACGTGCTCTCGCTGGTGACTCGCAAAGGCGACACGTTCAGCTTTGCCTATGACACCCTGAACCGCCTCTGTTCGAAGACCGTTGCCACCTCTGCCACCGCCTGCACAGCCACCGCTTCGCCCAATCCGACGGTGTGGTATCAGCACGATCCCGTGGGCCGCCTCGTGGCTGCCAACGACAATGGCGCGGCGATTGCCGCGCCTTCGGGAAGCTCGGCGAGCTTTGCGGTCAGCACCAGCTATGACGCGCTCAACCGTCCCAGCGCCAGCAGCTGGTCGCCTGCGCAAACCCAAGCGACGCCAACCGTTCCGGCGGTGATCTTCGCTCATGGCTACGACCCCAACAACCGCCGCTCCAGCCAAACGACAACGGATAAGGGCTGGTGGAGCACGCCCTCGGCGGCGTCGAGCGTCGGCTATACCGCCAATGCGCTGAACCAGTACACGGCGGTGGGCAGCGCCGCACCAAGCTATGATAATAATGGCAATCTGACCTCTGACGGCAGCTTCGCTTATGGCTACGACGCCGAGAACCGGCTGACCGGCATTACGGGCGGCAGCGTGGCGGCGCATTACGCCTATGACGCCCAAGGTGGGCGCAAGGCAAAGACCGTGGGCAGCGCCGCCACCGTCTTCGTCACCGATGCCGACAATCGCGAAATCCTGGAATACGATGGCACCAGCGGCGCCGTGAAAAGCTGGTATGCTTATGGTCTCGGCTCGAACGAGGTGCTGAACCGGATGGACCTTGCGGCAGGCACGCGCCAGACCATGATCCCCGACCTCCAGGGCTCGATCATCGCCACGCTGGATTCCGGCTCGGGCGCGGTGACGCGCACCGGCTATGGCCCCTTCGGCGAGAACCCGTCGCTGACCAGCGGATCCTTCAACTACACCGCCCAGCGCTTGGATGCGGAGACGGCGGGCAGCGCCGCCGAACCTTCCGGCCTCTATTATTACCGCACCCGCATGTACTCGCCGACGCTGGGACGCTTCCTGCAGGCTGATCCGATTGGATATGCGGGAGGCGTGAACCTTTACGCCTATGTCGGTAATGATCCGATCAACAATACTGATCCTACAGGGCTTTACACCGGCATTGATGACGCCGCTTTTGTGGGGGTGGGAGCAATAGTCGGCGTGGGCACAGTGGGCATCTCTGATCTCGCTCGTAGTGCCTACTATGGACAGTGGACCGTCAGTTCGAAGGGTACCTATGCTTCAGCCGCACTTAGCGGCGGTGCCACAGGATTGGGTATCCTGTATGCACCCGTTACAGGTGGGGCGTCAGTCGTTGGCGCTGCAGCCCTAGGTTCAGCCCTTGGTAATGTTGCACAACAGGGCATTGATGTCGGGTATAGCAAGTTCAGCTACGGCAATTTTGCCGTTGACGTAGGGGCGAGCACGGCACTTTCACTTATCCCCATACCCGGCCTGCGCAACGTCCCAGGTATCACTGGGGGGCGGAACAGTTTTGCTGCAATCGGTCGCACTGCCATTACGAAATTTGAAAACGACACGATCAGCAACGTCTCAGTTCAGACGGCGCTCAAGAGTGCCGTTGGCCTGAACACTTTTGAATTGCCTTCCACGGTTTTCGGAGAAGCGGGTTCTTCAATTGCCGATTACGGGTTTGGCCTACTTGGATCAAGCGGCGCGCAATCGGGATCGAGCAGTGGGCCAAAGAAATAGCCCAACGAAACGGAGAAAAATTGTTGATGGATCGGGACGGCATAGAACTCAGAGTCGTAGCACGTCCGTATATCGCTTACCTGATCCTTGGGGGATGGGCCCCATTATACTTGCTCTATGGTGTCATCGTCACCCCGGAGAATCGGGAGAGTTTGCTCTATGCCCTTCTGACCATTGTGGGGCTGTTTCTGTGGATTTTTGTGGCTCTCTGGTCCTACCGAGTCAGACTACGTGATGGCGTTTTGTCGGAGGCCGGGTTCCTCCGGCCAAGAAAACTCGCTTCCGTATCTTCAATCAGACGATGGCGTTATGAGGTTGGCTGGGCCAATCAAAAATGGCTGTGGTGGCCGACTCTGCGACCGTTCCGCCGAATAGCGATCTACTATAAGGACGGGACCACTGAACGACACTTGGACGTATCTCTGAATGTTTTTGCGCGTGAGCGCGTTGACGAACTGCTCAACGCGGTGCGCGTTTTACGTCCCGATCTTGATCTCCCACGGGGATTTAGCGTGCGGGCAAAGTCGTGAGTTCTGAGATACGAGTGCTGCTCCTAGCATGCGTCCCTAGCTTCCTGCACGCAGCGGTGATCGCGATTGTGGGAGGCGTGGTCGTGTTCGCTGTGTCGCTATTTTACAGCGGCCCTCGTGCGGAAGGATTACGTATTTTTGCCGTCGGAGCATCCATCGCAATGAGCACGATTGGCTTCATACGAGCGCTCTGGCTGTTCCTCGTTCACTATCGAAGAATACCGTGAGCATAAGCATTGCGTACCGCTCATGAAATCCGTCGCCACGTCTCCCACCGCTTGCACGGCAACCTCTTCACTCAATCCGACGGTGTGGTACCAGCACGACAAGCTGGGGCGTCTCGTGGCCGCCAACGACAATGGCGCCGCGATTGCCGCTCCGTCGGGCAGCTCGGCGAGCTTTGCGGTCAGCACCAGCTATGACGCGCTCAACCGTCCCAGCGCCAGCAGCTGGTCGCCTGCGCAGACCCAAGCGACGCCAACGGTTTCGTCTCCCAGACGCACCTTCCGGTACAGGGGCAATAAATGTTCGTTGGTAGGGGGCGAACAAGTTTGGCGTAACGTCCAGAAAATTAGTCATGAGCACAGTGGCCATTTGCGGGGGGAATGTGGAATAGAGGTGCCGGGGTCGCGAGCGCCAATTGTAGACGCGGCAACCCCGCCCGAGTAAATCACATCTTGGGGGGCGATAGCCCGAAGTTTGGCCGTGCCTTTGGCTGTGGTCCAGGCATTGATGTCACACGCGCTACCTGTCGAAACTCGAACATCCTCAGCAAATCGCGCACGGTCACGGAAACTCGCTCAACTTCCGTTTGGGTCAAAGCCTCCGACACTATGATCGGGCCAAACGTTTGGCCTAAGAACCGTTCTAAAAGTACGCCTCTGGGAGCGGCCGCCTTGCGGTGAAGGGTGAGGCGTGAAGACATAGGCGTATGCCTAGTCATACGCCTATGCCAAAGGTCTCGACGCTTGAGGTGATCGAGACTGGATCGCGCCGTCGGTGGACGCTGGAGGA
>JARLJJ010000139.1 GCA_031291275.1 Formivibrio sp. | reverse complement strand
GTGTGTCTGTGTGGCTCCGTGGCTGTGCGCCGATTGTGGCGTGGCTGTGTGGCTGTGTGTCTTTTGGCTGTGCCAGTGTGGCTGTGTTACTTGTCTTGGGCTGATCCAATGTGTGTGTGCGTGCCAGTCATGTGCGGATGCGTGGGAGACGCGTGCTGAGGCGCTGAGTGTGAGTGGGCGGGTGGAGAAGGCGGCAACGGCAGCAGCAGCGGCGGCCAGCATTCGGCGCGCGCTTTCGGGGACTCCGCAAAGCGGTAATGTATTGCTGCACAAACCAAGTGGGGGCGTTCCCATCGGCACCCTGGCATCGTGACGCCTCACCCACGGATGCTAATGCTTTTCAGTGAAATGTCTCGTCGCACCGGCATAATAAATAACTTTCACAGTCCTGCCAGTGTGGTCGTGCGAAGGTTGTACCATCATGACAACAGAGACCACGATGCTAAAACGGCACACCGACTCGGACACAAGAATCATGACGCTGCCGAGGTGGATGTTCGGGGAGCTTGCACAAGGTTCCGTGCCAGCTTCTCCGGAACCCCCTTCGCGACTCACTAGCACAACTGAAGTACCGTGACGACCAGTGACATTATTGGAAGTTTCGTTGTATCATTCTGGGCTTGGGAACACAAGGGGTGAACATCGTGTGTGTGACTACCGGTACCGGTAGTATGATGACATCATGCACGAGTGATAGCAAACACCTGCAGGGAGCATACTCAGGCTTGAATTTACTGCTTGCACTGGCAGGTAACTTGAACTTGAAGGCGGCCTCGCCCTTCCCCACTGGCAGAACGTCTTTCAAGTTGTAACAAGCGCGATGTTACAGTGGGATGAGCGATCAAAGCACGCACTGGGTGACAGCCCCCTTCAAGTTGGATAAAATAACATGCCAGTGTTGAAGACGGGTCCGGCGTCTGCCACTGGAAGTGTACACTCGTCTGGCTGAGCATCATGCTTGCATGATCGAAAGCTTGTTGCCTTGTCTGCCCCTCAGACTCGGAATCAATACAAGGTGAGACTCTAGTAAGAAAGCGGCACTACCCCGAAAATACAACAGAGGCAACAGCTGCCAGCGCCGTCACTGTGACCATGGCGGCCGGGCCGCCCGGCCAGTGTACTAGTATCCACCTTTGCCTCCAGCGCCTTCATGCGCTCATGATACACACCCTTCAACCCTTCACGCACTTGACCATTTCGGTACTGTGAACGCCGTGTGAGCGAGCACTGCAGTGGCAGCTGCCGTGCACAACAAGTGCGTCCGGCATCTCCGGGTGTTTTGTGCAAATCCCTGTCCACTCATAACTGCCGCTGCCGTAATTCTCAGCCTGACTCGGAGCCACTGGCACAACTTCTACGTCAAGTAAGTGGATCATGATCTGCACCAACACAGGTAGTATATGTAGGCCAGTCTAATGACATCGTTTGACTTGTTCAAGTTGAAGCTGGGGCGCGCACTGGCAAGTCACGGTGTGTGTGTGTGTGTGTGTGTGTGTACTATATTTAGGTGTGCATCTGCCAGTGATGAATGTGCGTGAGTAAAGTGTCGACTTCGCCGAGGGACTTGGGACGGTATTGAGCGTGAGTTGCACAGAGCCGCTATGCGTGTGCAACCGCATACACCTCTACCTGCGCAGGCGTAAAGTATTCCGCGCCGGTTAGGCTCGCCTTCCCCTTTCCAATCGTATCTTCAAAGAAGTTCATGTAGTGGCCAATCTCGCAAAATGAAGCCGCATCAAAGCAACGATTAAGAGCAAGGCTCCGAGAAGTAAGATACAGACCACCGTT
>JARLJJ010000138.1 GCA_031291275.1 Formivibrio sp. | reverse complement strand
GCGATGCGCGTGTTCTTTCTCGATGGCGACGAAGTGCGCTCGGTGCTCGCCAGCCGGCTGGCCGAAGTGGAAACCGCTTATGCCATGACCGTACACAAATCGCAGGGCTCGGAGTTCGAACACACGGTGCTGGTGCTGCCGCCGGAATCCAGCCAGGTGCTGACGCGCGAACTGGTCTACACCGGCATTACCCGCGCCCGCACACAGTTCACGCTGGTTAGTGCCAATACGCCGGTGCTGGCCGATGCCATTGCACGTAAAACACAACGCGCCAGCGGGCTGGCGGCCAAACTCGGGCGGTGAGTTGGCTGTTTTTTCGTGACGTTGGTATTCCGTATTTCCCTTCCGGCCGCTCTGTAGTTACAAGCCAGAAATAGTCTGTGCTCTCCGTGATAAACAACGCAAAGCGACATCGGTAAGAAATTTTGCAGCAAGATTGCGGCCTGACAATAAGGTGCTTTGTCAGTCAGTCAGCGCGAATATCTGTTTTTTTCAATCACTTCTGTGGTAAGGCCAGCTTACCTATTGCGAAGCAGGTAAAAATTCCGTATATATTCGTGTAGGAACAACAAGCCGAACTACAACGGCGGTTCCTGACTCGATAAATATCGGCAGTCAGGCGGCACGGGGAATCCCCCGGCACGCTAAATCCAGGAGGATATTCATGAAAAAAATCGTTGTCATGCTCGCGCTGGCAGGCATTTCCCAGTTCTCTCTCTCCGCAGTTGAACTCAAACTCGGCCACTTTGCTTCCGATGGACACCCCTGCGATATCGCGGCCAAGCAATTCAAGGCCAACGTGGAAAAACGGACCCATGGTGAAGTCAAGATCAGTCTCTACGGGAACAATGCGCTGGGCAACCCGCCGGAAGTGCTGGAGCAGGTGATGTTGGGCGCCGTGGACATGAGCTTGTCCGGGCAGGACCAGATCGCCAAGCATTTGCCTTTTTACGATGTGATCAGCACGCCGTTTGCATTCAAGGATTATGCGACCGCCGACAAGATTATCGATGGCGATTTCAAGAAATGGGCTGATCCGGAATTGGCCAAGAAAAATCTGGTCCATCTTTCCGATTGGGAATGGGGTTTCCGTCAACTGACCAATTCCAAGCGGCCAGTTATCACTCCGGCCGACATGAAAGGCTTGAAGATTCGTACTCCACCGGCATTCGCCTATCAGGCCTTTGTGGAAGCGGCAGGCGGCAATGCCCAGACCATTGCTTTCTCTGAACTCGTGATGGCAATGAAACAGGGCGTGGTGGATGGCCAGGAAAATCCGATTGGAACCATCTACAACCTCAAGCTGTATGAAAACCAGAAATACATGTCGATCCTGAATTACACCTACAGCTCGATGGTGCACCTGGTGAACAAGAAGAGCTGGGACAAGCTGAATCCGTCCCAACAGGCCATCCTGACGGAAGAGTCTGCCTCTGCTGCCAAGCTCGCCCGCAAGCTGCTGCGTGACGATGAAGCCAAGCAGCTCAAGGAAATGGAAGCCAAGGGACTGGTGGTTGCTCGTCCGGATCTCGCTCCTTGGAAAGCCGCGATGGGTCCGGCTTGGGAGAAGGTCAAGGCGCGTGTTGGTGCCGACAACTTCAAGCGATTCATGGACATGGTTGAAAAAGCTCAATAATCCTTAACGACAGCAAAGGGGTGCCAACGGCGCCCCTTTGCTTGACCAAAGTTTGATTCACCAGCTTTATAAGGCGGTTTCGGCCGTCAAGGGAGCGTGTCATGCTGACAATGGCAATTTTCCTCATACTTTTGATTTTACTGATGATTGATGTGCCCATTGCAGTAGCCATCGGCCTGACTGCAGTGATTTTCTTCATCGGAATGGATCAAGGGTCTTTCCTTTCACTGCTGCCGCAACGTATGTATTTCGGTACCACTGGCTTTACGTTGTTGGCGATTCCATTCTTTATTCTGGCCGGAAATCTGATGAATACCGGTGGCACTACTACTCGCATTTTCCGCTTTGCTAATGCTGTTTTTGGTCATTTCAGCGGCGGCTTGGGACAAGTCAGTGTGGTGTCTTCAATGATCTTCTCCGGGATGTCAGGCTCGGCAGTCGCTGATGCTGCCGGGTTGGGTTCGATCCAGCACCGTGCCATGGTTGATGCGGGCTACGAACCGGCCATTTCCGCAGCGATTGTAGCGGGTGCTTCCACCATTGGCCCGGTGATTCCGCCTTCGATTCCGTTCGTGTTATATGGTGCAATAACGTCGGTGTCAGTCAGTCAGTTGTTCATGGCCGGCTTTGTGCCTGGGGTACTGATGGGCGTGGCAATGATGATCGCGATTGCATTTATGGCAAAGCCACGCGGCCTGCCAAGTCGACCTTGGCAAGGCATGGATGAAGTATGGGTCAGCTTCAAGGCTGCGTTATTTCCTTTGATGGCTCCAGTGATCATCATTGGTGGCATTACCACTGGTTGGTTTACCCCGACCGAAGCGTCGGTAATCGCTAGTTTGTACGCGATGGGACTTGGTTTTGCCTATAAAGATCTGAAAATCAAAGACTTGCCGAATATTCTATTCCTGTCGCTCAAGCAAGCCACCGGTCTGATGTTCATTATTGCAACAGCCAACTTCTTCGGCTGGTTCACTATTTTCATGAAGATTCCTGATGCGTTGATTATGCAATTGACCAGTATGGGCGCTTCCGGAACAGGTTTCATGTGGATTGTGATCTTCGTGGTGTTGGTGCTTGGCTGCTTCCTCGACGGCAATGCGATCTTCCTGATCACGCTGCCGATCTTCATGAAGGTCTGCTCGCTGTACGGTATCGACATGGTGAATTTCGGCGTGGTGATGACGCTGCTGATCATGATCGGCAATCTGACGCCGCCCGTGGGCATGTGCCTGTTTGCCGTGGACAGTTTCGCCAGGGTTGGAATCTGGAAACTGGCGGCAGAATGCATGCCCTATCTGCTGGGTATCTTGGCTGTGACCATCCTTTGCGCATTTGTGCCGGAAATTTCGCTCTGGCTGCCACGTACCGTAATGGGTATGCGTTGATTCAGAATCAGTACATCGGGAGTCATACGATGAAACATACAATATTTTTTATGCTGAACCGTTTCGATAAAGCCCTAGTCAAGGTTTTGGAGTGGGTTTGCATCGCGCTATTTGCTGCAATCACTATCTTGTTGGTGATGAACATTATTGTTCGGTTTGTTCCGGTTATGTCGATGCATTGGTTCGACGAGATTCTGGAGCTACTTTACGCTGCGTTGATCTTCTATGGTGCAACTGCTGTGTGGGTGACCAATAGCCACTTTCGCGTCGGGGATTGGATCACTAAATATCTAAGAAATGTGCGGATGCGCTTTGCCTACCGGTTGCTGGTGGAAATTCTTTCTCTTGTTTTTATTTTGGTGTTTTTCAAGTATGCATTGGATCTCACCATGTCTGCGGATGAGCGTACCACGGTATTTGCCATGCCCAGAGCTTGGCTGTATTCATGTATGCCTATCTCCGGCGGCATCATGGTGCTCTACAGTCTCAAGAACATGTATCTTGAGCTGGCGAAAATTGTGAATCCTGGGCTGGATATTGATGACGGCAAGGAAGACTTGAACCACTGATTCGTGCCTGTTGCTGTTCTTGTTTCGACCGTCTGGGCGACTCCAGGCGGTTTTTTCTTGCTCCGAACCCCACTTCCTGCTGAAATGCCGCCATGGAACCTTTAAGACTTTCAAAACGCATGACCGAACTCGGTCTGTGCTCGCGCCGTGAAGCGGACGAATATATTGCCAAAGGCTGGGTCAAGGTCGATGGCGTGGTGGTCGATGTGCTTGGCAGCAAGGTCACGCCCGATCAGAAAATTACCCTGGAACCCTCGGCCAAAGCAGCTCAGGCCGATCGGGTGACGGTGCTGATCAATAAACCGGTCGGCTATGTTTCTGCCCAGGCAGAAGACGGGTATCAGCCTGCAGTGGTGCTGTTCAAGCCGGAAAACCATTGGGAAGGCGATGAAAGCGGTATCCGCTTTGCGCCAGCCCACTACCGTGGTTTGGCTCCGGCAGGCCGGCTGGATATCGATTCGGTCGGACTGCTGGTTCTCACGCAGGATGGGCGAGTCGCCAAGCATCTGATTGGCGAGAATTCGGAAGTCGAGAAAGAATACCTGGTGCGCGTGTCCGGTACTCTGTCGGAACAGAATCTGCGCCGCTTGAATCACGGCCTGTCCCTGGATGGCGAAGCGCTGAAACCGGCCAAGGTGTGGTGGCAAAACGAAGACCAGCTGCGCTTTGTCCTGAAAGAAGGCAAGAAACGCCAGATTCGCCGTATGTGCGAAATGGTTGGACTGGAAGTGGTTGGTTTGAAGCGCATCCGGATCGGCCAGGTGATGCTGGGCAATCTGCCTACCGGGCAGTGGCGCTATCTCGGTCCGAGCGAAAAATTCTAAAACACGCAGTAAACTAAAACGGGCCTTGATAGGCCCGTTTTAGTTTGAAGGCAGAATCCGGTCAATGTGGTTGAGTCTTGAATACGCTCACGGCCTCGTCAATGTGGGTGACCGAACCGCGCAGCGCTTCCATGGATTGCCACAGATGCTCGAGTAACTGCTGGTTCTCTTCGGACAGGTGCGAGATGACTTCCATATTGCGCGCTACTTCCTGGCCGGCAATGTTTTGCTGGTCGGAGGCGTTGGCAATATGTTCGGCCATGGCCACGGTCTGAATGCTGGCCTCGGCCACCAATCCCAGTCCATCCACGCTGTCACGCATCTTGCCGGAGCTGGTTTGCACCGCACTTGCGGCTTGGTCCATGGAAGTGACCACCTCGCCGGCCAATTGCTGGATGCCGGAAACCATCTGGTTGATTTCCTGCGTGCTGCCTGCGGTGCGTTCCGCCAGCTTGCGTACTTCGTCGGCAACCACGGCAAACCCTCGACCGCTTTCCCCTGCACGCGCCGCTTCGATCGCCGCATTCAAGGCCAGCAAGTTCGTCTGTTCGGCGATTTCCTTGATGACTTGGGTGATGTCGCCGATCTTGCCGACAGCCTGATCGAGTTCGGCAATGTTCGCGTGCGATTGAGTCACTGCGCTTACGACGGTTTCCGCTGCGGTCATCCCGGCTTGCACGGTCTGACGGCTTTGCGCCACCCGCTCTTCTGACTTGCTGGCTGCGCGCGAGGTTTCTGCCGCACTGCTGGCAACTTCTGCTACTGCTTGGCAGAACTCTTCCGTTGCTGCAGCCACGGATGCCACACGGTCATGCTGGGTATGGATGTGTTCGTTGATGGTGCCAGATTGCTTGTTGGCATCTTCGACACTTTGCAGGGAATCCCGGATGGCTTCGCGGATGTGGTCAATGCTGACCAACCAGCGGGTCTGCATGTTCAGAAAGGCATTGGACAGAAGGCCTATTTCATCCTGGCGGCGCACTGGGTAGCGGGTAGCCAGATCACCTTCTGTAAATTTACCGATGTTCCTGCCAATCTGTTCCAGCGGGCGGAAAATCCACAGGTTGAGCATGATGATCGGTGGGATGGTCAGGGCAACGGCAAGCAAGCCGGCAGCATGATCGATCCAGGCGGGTGTATCCAGAAACAGCACGGCTTTACTGACCAATGCGGTGATGACAGACAGTCCAAGCAAGCCATTCATCATCAGTTTCAGCGAAAGCGGCCGGCGCTTGGTCTGGGGGAAGGTGGTTTTTTCGCGTAATTTCGCATACAGCGTTTCGGCCTCGGCCACTTGTTGGCGAGTTGGAGCGCGGCGCACGGACATGTAACCGGTGACTTCACCGTTCTTGAAAATCGGTACGATCTGGGCATCGACCCAGTAATGGTCACCCGTCTTGGCCCGGTTTTTTACCGTGCCGCGCCAAGGCATGCCGGCTTTCACGCTGGCCCACAGATCGCCAAATGCCGCCGCCGGCATGTCAGGGTGACGCACGAGATGGTGATTGCTGCCTATCAGTTCGGCGCGAGTGAAACCGCTCATAGCGACGAAGGCTTCATTGGCGTCGGTAATGACACCCTTCATATCTGTCTGGGAGACCAGGTAGGTATTTTGTGGGACAAGAATTTCGCGTTGGGTGACGGGCAGATTTATCTTCATGGCAACCTTGGTTGATGCGATGAACGTTAGAAAAATTGGCCCGTCGTTTATAACAAAAATCAATTGCGGTTACATTGCTAACTTACAAGTTGTTGCCTTAAAACCATCATTTTTTTTCGGCATCATTCACATCTGGACGCTTTGCTCCAAAGAAGTGCCGGGCTTCCTCGACATCTTGCAGTAATGCACCAACCTGAGGCTGCTTGAAACGCTTAAGTGTTTCGTAAAAATAATCAAAACTTTCCGGATAGGCATAGGCCGCCTGGCGCATCAATTCATGAGCACGGGCCTCGTTTCCGCTCAAGGCTTCCATCACGGCCTGATCAGTCATTTGTCCTGGGTAGGGGCGCAAGCTGTTCAACTTGCGCAAAATAGCGAGCTTCCAGGGCATGTCCTTTTCGCTGGCCACAATGTAATTGGACAAGGCAAAGTCGCCATAAAAATCCAGCAAGGGATTGTGGCGCAGCGTTTCCAGTACCCGGATATTGGCGCCATTGGTCTTTTCATTGTCGGCTGGCTCCAGGATCGGATAAATCTTCAGATAATAATGAGCACCGATGGCGGCCACTGCCAGCAGACTGCCGGCGCAAATGGCTGCCCCTGAGCGTTGAATCCGCTCGCATAGCGGCAAATAAATACCGTCATCACGCATGAAGACGAGCATCAGGACAAACGGACCGAACAGGTGGTAGTACCACAATGGGTATTCGACCAGGCTGTGCAAGATGGAAACCGTGGCCATGGCGGTAGCGGCCAGGATCACCGGATCCTTCCACCGGCGTAGCAAGCCAGCGTAAACCCAGAGGATGCCTGCGGTGACTGCACCCGCCCCGAATATGCCCGTCTCTGCCATCAAGTTGAGCAATGAATTGTGCGCATGGGTAAACAGCACGCTTTCCTGGACTTTGGCAAAGTTGGGCAGGGTTTGCAGGATCACACTGTGTACGCCATAGGCACCCCAACCCGCGCCTATCCATGGATAGTCCTTGAATGTCATCCAGGCCTTGGTCCACTCCACCAGTCGGCGCGATCCATTTGAGGCCAGTCGGTCTACGCCAGTCGGGGCAGCGTTGCTGGCTTTGAGCAGGGACTGGATGATGTCGTTCACCACGGGCGCAACAAATTGCATGGCCACAATGAGGACGGCGGCAGCGCCCAGGTAGAGGCCGAAGCGGCGCACGCTATCCTGACCGCGCCAGGCAATAAAGCCTGCCATGGGTAACCAGGTCAGCGCATAGATGAATACCGAGCGTGAGCTTGACCATGCCATGGATAATGCCAGCCAGCTAGCCAATGGCCAGAAAAGCCACTGCGGTAATTTGCGCTCGCTGGCGAGCCATGCAGTCGCAGCCAAGCCCCAGGCAAGGTAATGACCATACATATTGCGCTGGCCGATGTTGCCGTAAATCAGTCGCCATCCGTTCTGGAACAGATCAATCAATTGTGTTGTTGCCACGCCCGAGTTGAACAACGTTCCTGCCAGTAAGCCCCAGGCAAACGCTTCCATCAGCGCAGAAGTATCAAAGCAGGATTTTGCCCGGGCCAAGGCCCACACCGAAAACCCTGCGCACAGCAGATAGAGAATTGGAACCGTGCGCTCGCTCAGATAGGGTGTTGCTACCAACCAGCATTGCAGGGCGATCACGCCAGCCAAGACGAACCATGGCAGGCTGGCCCCCGGCAGGCGGTTGCGTTTATCTTCTGGTGCAGGCAAGAACACTGCACCCAGCACCAAAAGCGCGGAAAAAACAAAGGCGGCCAGTTCGGACGGGAATACTGGATTGGGCTGATAACGGAAAGGGATGCCGCACGGAACTGCGGCAAGCAAGAACATGACAATCTGGAAGTAGCGCAACGGCAACAAATTCATTGGAATAGACCGGGGTAATTATTCAGAGACAGCAGGAGGAGTCCAGCGCGCAGCCAAAAGGCCCACTTCATAGAGCAGCCAAAGCGGGATTGCGAGCATGAGTTGTGAAAGTACATCAGGCGGCGTGATCACCGCCGCGACTACAAACGCGCCGACGATGGCGTAGGAGCGGAAACTAACCAGCTTTTCCAGGCTGACAATGCCCATGCGTACCAGCACGACGACGGCGACGGGTGTTTCAAAGGTCATGCCGAACGAGATGAACATGCCGATTGCAAAATCCAGGTACTCGCCCGAATCGGGCAGCCACTGCATCGAAGAGGGAACGACCCTGGCCATGAAGGCAAAGACCACGCCAAAGACGAAGAAATAGGCAAAGGCCATGCCGATAAAAAACAGCAGCGTGGAGCTGGCGATCAGAGGCATCACCAAACGCTTCTCATGGGTATAGAGGCCCGGTGCCACAAAGGCCCAGAGCTGGTAAAGCGTATGCGGTAACGTGAGCAGAAAGCCGGCCAGTGCGGCGATTTTCATCTGCAAGAAAAAAGGTGAAACCACTCCGATGGTGATGAGCTTGCCGCCGGGTACGACAGCGGCCAGTGGCGCAACCAGGAAATTGTAGAGTTGGCTGGAAAAGAAAAAGCTCAGCGCAAACCCGGCCAGAAAGACCAATAACGTCCGGATCAGCCGGTTGCGTAATTCCAGCAGATGCACCAGCAAAGGTTGGAATGAATCGTTCATGGTCATCAGCGTCGATCGCCCCAGTCCGTTGATGCCGAATCGGCAGGATGCTCGGAAAACAGGTCAATCTGTGGTTCGGCGGCTTTGCGTTTGCGTGGCGCTTTGGTTGGTTGCGCTGGCGCTTCTGTCGATGGGTCTTGTACCGCTTCCGTCAAAGGTTCTGCCGCCTTTCTCCGCCGCCGGGTCGGTTTGGGTGTGTCCGTCTGGACGGCTTCCTCTGCCTGGGGCTGTGCGGATTCCAGGGGGGGAGCCGGTGGCAAAATATGCTTTTCTTGATCGGTTAGCGCCTGCGAGATACTGGCGGCCGATTCGGCCATTTCATCCTTGAAACTGAGCGCCTCATCCGTGAGCTTTTGCTTCAGGTCAGCCATTTCTGCCGTGTGCAGCTCACGTTCAATATCTGCGCGAAAGTTTGCGGCCAAGCGCTGGGCGCGACCCAGCAGCATCCCGGCGGTGCGCGCGACTTTCGGGAGTTTTTCCGGTCCGATCACAACCAGCGCTACTGCGCCGATCACAGCCAGTTCACCAAGGCTAATATCAAACACGATGGGATGGTTCCGCTATCAACGACGATCGCGGTTGGCTGCGTCAATCGGTGGATTGACTTCTTTTTCCGGCAGCTGTTTAGGTTCTTCTTCGCCCTTGATGCCTTCTTTGAAGCCGCGTACGGCCGAACCCAAATCTTTGCCGATATTGCCGAGTTTCTTGGTGCCGAATACCAGGACAACGATGGCCAGAACGATCAGCCAATGCCAGATACTGATTGAACCCATGATTTTCTCCAGTGATTTAGAGGTTGGGCGCTCGGCTGAAGCCGATGGCGCGTATAGTATATCTATTACGTGATATTTCGACGTCTTATTGAAGCAATAGTTTTATTGCGGTTCGCCCATCACGTGCACATGCAGGTGAAAGACTTCCTGTCCACCCGCTTTGCCGGTATGAATCGTGGTTTTGAACCCGGCGCCGAGTCCTTGCTCGCATGCCAGTTTTGGCGCGAGCAACAGAATCTTGCCGAGCAACGCTTGATCGGTTTCTTCGGCAACCAGGAGCGAAGCGATGTGTTTCTTTGGCACGATCATGAAGTGCACGGGCGCTTTCGGGTAAATGTCATGGAAGGCGATCAGATCATCGTCTTCGTAAATTTTGTTTGCCGGAATTTCCCCGGCGGCGATCTTACAGAAAATACAGGCAGTCATGGCGAACCCCTTTTAATCCTGCTTGCGTGAGGCTTTTTCGGCGATTCCCGAAACGCCTTCGCGCCGAGCCAATTCGTTCAGCACATCGGTATAGGACAGACCTTCGTTTGCCAGCAGCACCAAGGTGTGGAACCACAAATCGGCTATTTCGTAGGTCAAATGGGTTTTGTCCCCATCCTTGGCCGCCATGATGGTTTCAACCGCTTCTTCACCGACTTTTTTCAGGATGGCTTCTTGCCCTTTGTGAAAAAGTTTGGCGACATAGGAAGATGACGGGTCTGCATCCCGGCGGGAGGCAATGGTTTCGCTCAGGCGATCGAGTATTTCTACAGGGTTCATAGCGCAGCGCAAGAAAATTGGATTCAAGCGCAGATTATAGGGCGTAAGAGAAATTGGCGCATGGCAGTTTGTCCAAAGAAAAGCTTTCCCAAGCGATTGCCTGGGAAAGCTTGTTCATAGCTGGCGCAAACGAAATTTCTTTGCCGTGTCCGTGGTCTGGATGGCGTACGTCAATTGAGTTCAGCAGGGCGCGTACTCAGGCTGACCTCCATTTTGGCCGGTACGAAAGCGACATTCTGAAATTCAACCCGACCCACATTAGCCATGATTTCCGGCTTTTCCAAGCCTTTGAAAATGCTGTTGCTAATGTGGATCTGGTCGATGATCGATCCCTCGAAGGCAACCACATACATGACCCGTGGTGCTGCATTGGCGACGACATTGTCCAGTTGCACATTGCGTACAATAGGTTTGAACGGGCCTTTCGCGCCTTCTTCGTACAAGAAGTCAATGGTGATGACGGATTCGCCCACCCGTCCAACTTTAATATTGCGTGCGAATACATTTTCAAGAATCCCGCCTCGAACGGCGTTGTTCTTGAAGCGCAGTACCCGGTCAAGACTGGGACTATCCATGGTGCAATTTTCCACGAACACGTTACGGATATTTCCCGAACATTCACTGCCCAGTACCACGCCGCCGTGTCCATCTTTCATCAGACAGCCGCGCACGATGATGTTTTCCGAGGGGACATTCACACGCCGGCCATCGTTGTTTTTACCGGATTTGATCGCGATGCAATCATCGCCGGTATCGAACACGCAGTTTTCAATCAACACATCGCGGCAGCATTCCGGATCGCAGCCATCGTTGTTCGGTCCATGCGAGTCGATCTTGACGCCGCGAACCGTTACATTGGTACTCAGCACCGGATGCAGCTCCCACATGGGCGAATCCTTGATGCTGATGTCTTCAATCAGGATGTTGCGGCAGCGTTGCGGCTGAATGAAATTGGGCCGAAGCAAATGCCCTTGGCCGAATACGCGCTGTTCGACGGGAACACCTTTCTCGCCCATCTCAATCAGTGCTTTCTGGTCCGGTGTCTGCGTCGCTTTCCATGCCCACCAGTTACTTTTAGATGCCTGGCCATCGAGCATTCCCTTGCCTGTCACGGCGATATTTTCCTGATCAAGCGCTGAAATCAGTGCTGCATAGTTTATGCACTCGATGCCCTCCCAGCGCGTTGGCATCAGTGGATACTGGGTTGGGTCCGTGGTGAATTTCAGCGTCGCGCCTTCTGAAACATGCAGGTTGACGTTGCTTTTCAGCACAATCGGGCCGGTGAAGAAAATTCCGGCAGGGACGACGACGCGGCCGCCACCGGCAGCGTGGCAAGCGTCAATGGCTTTGCGGATAGCCTCGGTGGCGTCTGGACCATTGGCGGTAGCGCCATACTGGGTGATCGGAAAGTCGTGCGCAGGAAAGACCGGGGCCTGGATTCGTGCCAGGATTTTTGGGTAGTCCTCCCAGCCGCGTACCACCTGGCCATTGCCCCCGGCTCTAGGCGCGAAATTGCTACCGGCTGATCCGGCAGATGCGCATCCGGACAGCGGCAGTGCAATGCCGCCAGCCAGTGTGGAAAGACTTCCAACAGCTCCGATTTTCAATGCCTGACGACGCGACATTTTATTGCCCCCAATCTGACTCATGATCTCACTCCGGATGGTTTTGTGGCGGTGAAGGAGTGCTGATTTAAAGCTGATAGGCAAATCCAGGATTGTATTTTTCTGACATTACTCGAACCCGGGCGTGGAAATTCCCGCCGGCCCGGTTCCGGCGGGAATACAAAGATCAGGCCAATTTGACCGGCAGTTCGTCGATACGAACTGGCAAGCCGGTTTGCAGCGAGCGGTTACCCGCGATACCTGTCAATATCGACATGGCACCCGCGCGATGGTCCGCGGCGCGCTGGAGCGGATCGACGGATGGATTGCCGAACAGGTCTTCGAGCATCACCTTGTCGCCACCGCCATGACCGCCTTCGCCGAAGATGACGGGTACGGTGTACGGTGCATCGAACATCGGGAATACGCGCAGTTCGCACGATTCCATCGCGCCTTCCTTGGCTTTTTCGCCGCCGGAATTCACATAGGATTTCTCGACGATCTTCATTTCGATCCGGCCCTTGGAGCCATTCATCACCACGTTCAGCCCTTCCCACGGCAGGTAGGCATTGAGCGAATAGGTCAGGATCGCCTTGCTGCGATAGCGCACCACCAAGCCCAGCGTGTCTTCAATGTTGATGCCGTCGCCGAACACGCTCTGGTCGCGGTAGTAGCCATCTTCATGTTCTGCATCGAGATACAGCGCTTTCAGCGATTCGCTCTCGGCCATCTGCAGTGCAAACGGATCGTCCTTGGCGTTTTCCTGTCCATGGGCGCGCGAATAGAATTTGGTCACACCGCGCTTTTCCGCGTTTTCTTTGCCATAAAAGCGCAATCCGCCCTGGGCATAAACACTTTCCGGCTGGGTACCCAACCAGAAGTTGACCAGGTCGAAATGATGGGTGGATTTGTGCACCAATAGGCCACCGCTGTTGCGTTTGTCGCGGTGCCAACGGCGGAAATAGTCGGCACCGTGCTGGGTATTGAGCAGCCACTCGAAATGCACCGAAAATACATCGCCAATCGCGCCACTCATCACCAGTTCATGCAATTTGCTATGGTGCGGGGCGTAGCGGTAATTGAAAGTGACGCGCAGTTTGCGTCCGGTGCGCTCGACGGCATCGAGAATTTCCTGGCACTTTTCTGCATCGATGGTCATCGGTTTTTCGGTGATGGCATCGCAGCCGAGCTCCAGCGCTCGAATGATGTAATCGTGGTGGGTACGGTCGACCGTCGTCACGATCACGATGTCCGGTTTGCATTCGCGGATCATCTGTTCATAATTTTCCGCGCGCCAGGTCGATACTGGCGCATGGCCCAGATCGGTCACGATCTTGTTGGCATAGGCCATGCGCGTCTCATTGTTGTCGCAAAATGCGACGAAGCGAGCTGAATCTTTGTAATCACGCGCAATAGCTTCCAGATACAGGCCGGCGCGACCGCCTGTGCCAACCAAGGCGTAGGTTTTCATGCGAATTTCCTTGCAAAGTAAAAGCCGGACTGCACCTGTTGGCGCAATCCGGCTGTCGTTTAAAAATTACCTGGCAATACGGCGCATCAGGGCGTTGGTTTCTTCTACCAGCATCTTTGCGGCTTCCTGGTCGCTAACCTTATCCAGCGCGACTTTTTCAAAAACCTCACGTACCCAAGATTGCATACGGCTATTTTCGGCGACTGGCGATGGAGTGTCGATCTTGGTGGCTTCGATCTGCTTCATGGCTTTGGTTTCGATCGGGGTGAACTTGTTTTGTTTAAACAGTTCTTCGCGGTAAGGCGTACTCATCGGTACGCCGCGTACTGTACCCAGAATGTCGGCGGCTTCCGGTGAATTCAACATCCAGTTGACGAATTTCACCGCCATTTCCGTATTCTTGGAGTTCTTGCTGACTGCCAGCATCATCGATGGCCGACCGATCATTCCGGAGTTTTTGGCGCCCGGCATCGTCAGGTAATTGGCCACGTCAAATACGGTTGTTTTGGCCGGTGTGGAAAGGCGAGGTTTGAAGGTCGAATCCCAGGTAAAGTCGCCAGCAAATTTACCTGTGACCCAGTCAGCCATCTGTTCGGTCGGTGTTTCCGGGTGACCGCCACCAGCACTGACGCGGTATTGCTGTGGCGGAACAACGTGATCGGCGATCATCTTCTTGAACACCTTGACCCATTCCATGGCTTCGGCTTCGGTGTAGGCCACCTTGGGCTGGTTCGGGTAGATCCAGGGTTTGCCGGTTTTTTGCCACATATAGGATTGCGCCATCAACAAGGTGTCGTTCAGCTGGCCATCCATCGGGTAATAATCTTTGCCGAGCTTTTGTTCAAAAATCTTGCCGGCGGCAAACAGTTCATCCCAGGTCTTGGGCAGTGGCAGACCTGCTTTATCCCAAGTGCTCTTGTTCATCAGGAATACGCGCGCGGTGAAGGAGACTGGCACCGCATTCAGTTTTCCGTTTACCACCCCTGTTTTCCACGATTGACTGACAAAATCGTCCAGTTGGAGTGCCTTCGACTGCTTCAGATCGTAAAAACCGTTGCCGTCCTTGGAGAATTGCGAAATCCAGGCCCAATCCAGCTGCATGATATCCGGCTCGACGCCGCCGACCATTTGGGTTGACAGCTTGTCGACATAGCCATCGTAGCCCATGTATTCACCTTTGATGGTGACACCCGGGTTTTTGGCTTCAAAGGCCTTGATCGCTTTGTTGGTGGCTTCGTGGCGATCGGAAGCGCCCCACCAGCTGAAACGCAGTGTGACATCGGCAGCCAGCGCGCCTTGCGCAAGCAGGCCCATGCAAAGCGTGGCCATGGTAATTTTTTTCAATGTAATTTTCATACTTCTTCTCCTCGAGTAATCAATATGAATAACAAGTTCTTCAAAGCCATTAAGCGGGTTTACCCCGGTGCTATTGGGTCATGACGAAAGTTGATGATTTGTTATGTGCTCTTGTCTCATGCGGGAAAATTTGTATATTTTCGAAAAGCCTTCACTGCGAATATCAATTTTTGCCAGAGCATTCGCCATGTCTTTTCCAGCGTGGTGTGATGAGTATAGAGGCTTGGTTAGGGCTTTCCTTGACTGCTCCGCCAATCCATCTTTAATGCTGGCGTTGCTACAAAGACCCTCCTGGACAAGTGCGTACGTTGGATTGGTCTGTGTTGTATCCCAAGGAGAAAAGACAAGATATAAGGCTTTGCATTGACGAGTCTTTTTGAGGCCAGCGCAAATGCAAACCGGCAGGGTCAACCCGCCGGCCGCAAGCGAAATCATCAAGTTTTAGTTTGATTCTGCACTGTCAGAATCCAGGTTTTACAGAGTGATATTGGCGTTGGTATCGACATCGAACACATGGCAATGCTCCATGCGCAGGCAGAAGTCATACATCTCCCCACGCTTCTTCTGGAAGATCTCGCTCAAGTTATCGGCTTCCATCCGCGCCGTGAACGGCACTTCGCCAATCTCGAAATACACG
>JARLJJ010000137.1 GCA_031291275.1 Formivibrio sp. | reverse complement strand
TGTGGTCCGAGTTCGTGATGCCTGGTAGTTCTGGCGGTAAAGCAACGATCTTCATTATCTGCTCAAGCTTCCGCGGCTAAAAGGCGGGAAAGCAACTTCAAGGATACGACGCTGACCGGACAATTCACGACTGTCTGCGTCGCGCCCGGGACGGCTCAACGCCTGCTGCTTGCCCTTCCTGCCAGAATGTCCCGAAGCTTGCCCGTCGGTTCCGGAGCTGCTGCTACGTTGCACCCGCTCTCCACAGGCTGCTTGCTTCAAGCAGGATGCGACGATGGGACTTGTTCGGCAGTTCCTGGAGCTCGCAGGCGGCGGCGCAAATTGAGTAAGGGCTTCTCGAGGAAGAAATAAGATGCCAGCGCCGCGGCGATCGCAAAAATAAGGTTTTGCGGAAACGAGCACACCCAAGCGGACGAACCCTCGATGAGAAATAGCTGCTGCCACAGATACAACGAATAGCTGAGGACTCCTACAAATGCGATCGGTGTCCAGTTGAGGACCTTTCCTGCCAAGTCGCGGGAGCAATAAACAGATCTGTGAATAAGAATCGCAAGACACAGGTTGATAACCGACGCGCCAATGACAGCAACTACGGTGTAGCCTGAATAGCGATTGATCAACAGGACTAACGCAACCAATCCAACCGAATAGACCGGCCGGAACAACTGCAAATACCAATTCTTGGTTTCGAGCCAACCGCTGACCATTGCCAAAAGACAACCTATTGCAAGGCAATCTGCGACCATCGGAAACATCTGCAGATCGTGATAGGGCGTTCCTCTCAGGAAGAGCCAGTTGCAGGAGCGGGCGACCGGGCCAAATAGAATCACGCCAACTGCTGCCCAGCCTGCCCGCCGCCGTCCCAACAGAACGAATGTCAAAGGCCAGATCAGGTAGAACTGCTCTTCAACGGAAAGAGACCACAAATGTCCAATCTGTTTTCCCCTGTTGGGCAGAAAATTCACCGTATAGGTAACGGCGTGCCAAATATCAGTAGCGCGCAAGTGCACAATCCCGGCAAGGCACAAAAGGCACACGCAGGCAATATATGCATAAGCAGCCGGGAAAAGACGCACGATTCTGCGCTCATAGAATAGCTTGAGTGACACCCGACCAGTCTTTGCATGTTCCAACAGCATCAGGCGCGTGATCAGATAGCCTGAGATGACAAAGAAAACCACCACTCCCAGTTGCGCGTAGTTCCCAATCCCCAAATCGAAGTCAAAGAATCCACGCGTGCCCATGAGATGTCCGAGAAAAACCAGAGAGATCGATATGGCCCTAAGCCCATCGAGCGACCGCACATGCTCCGATTTGGCGGACATACT
>JARLJJ010000136.1 GCA_031291275.1 Formivibrio sp. | reverse complement strand
TCCGTCCAGCGCCAGCAGTTCCATGTCAATGGCTTTCTGGTCGGTGGCATCCCAGCCGTACAGTTCATCAGCGATGACATCATTCACGGCAGCGACAGCTTTTAGCACACCTTTGCCGCCATAGCGTTTCTTGTCGCCATCGCGCAGCTCGAGCGCTTCATGTACGCCAGTGGATGCTCCCGACGGAACGGCTGCGCGTCCCCATGAGCCGTCGGCCAGGACCACTTCCACTTCCACGGTTGGGTTGCCGCGCGAGTCAAGGATTTCCTGTCCAGTGATAAGTTCAATTGTTGTATCCATAATAATTCTCCTATACAATTTTGGGACAATGTCCGTTTGTTTCTAAGCCGCAAGTATATCGCAGTTTGACTGGTGTCGCATATTATTAGGGGTAACCATCTGATAAGGCAATCGCATTTGGAATGGTCAAACACCCCCCTTCTTTTGTTTTCAAAAACAACCCCAAAACAACCCCTTTTAAGCCCTTATTTCGCGGAACAATTCAATCAAAAAGCCCGCTCGAGGCCCAGTCAACCCCCAGCTTGTCTTATTAGTGAGGGAGGGTGTATACTAGAGCCGAGAACCAAGCAGCAGGAGAAAAACGCATGGAGAAACTACCTCGGCATCGACCCACTCGCCACTTTGAAAAACAGCAGCGACTGCTGATCGATTGCGAACTGAGCGTGTGTCCGCATTGCGGAGCAGAATTGAAGCCACGCCACTCGCGGCACATGCGAAAGAATGTACAGACGCTGAAAGGTCCCGTGTGGGTGACGGGGAAAAGCAAGAAGTGTGTGAATCCGGAATGTTCACACACGGGCGAGTACTATTATGCGAGTGGGGTCTGCCTGATCAGTTTGCCGTTCAGCACGTATGGGTTGGATGTGCTGGCATATATTGGCTGGCGGCATGAGCATGAGCATAAGCAAATGGGGGAGATCCAAAGCGAACTGAATGGGCGGGGAGTTCTGGTAAATAATCGGAATGTGGGGAAGCTTTACCGGCAGTTTCTGGCATTATTGGGGGCATTGCAAGAGCCGACGAAGCGTAAACTGGAGGAGACAGTCAGGCAGCACGGGGGAGTAATCTGGGCCATGGATGCTCTGCAACCGGAAGGTTGTGGGAGCTTGCTGTATGTGCTGTACGAAGTATTGAGCAGCACGCCTGTGGCGGCAATCCAGGTGGAACATGTGAACTCGGTTGAGTTGGCAGCCTGGCTGAAACCATACCAGGAACTGGCCTATCCGGTGTTGGCGACACTTTCGGATGGGGAAGATACGATTGCGGCGGCTTTCAAGAGTTGCTGGCCGGAAGCACCGCACCAGCTTTGCCAGATGCATTTTCTGGGCAATTTGGCCGAAGAAGTGTTGGAAGAGGATGATCAATTGCGTCAAAACCTGCGCAACGACCTGGGCGGTTTACCCGGCGTGCCCAAACAGTCGGCTGGGAAAGACCAGACCTCCCTTTTTTAGCCACTGCCAGGGATGTAGAACTCCAGCAGCTCGAACAGTTCAGCCGCCAGGCTATTCGAGATGCGGTCAATCGCAACAGCCGCAAGCCCTTTTACTGGGGCGGGCTGGTGGGGTATCAGCAACTGGAAGCTATTCAGCAAGCCTTGTCTGTTCTGCCAGAGTCCTTGGATGAAAGCGGTTATTTCCAGCGTTTGCAAATCCAGATCAAACGTGCCCTGGATAAAAACCGACACGATGCTCAAAACCTGGCCGAAGCGCATCAGTGGCTGCGCCAGATCGCAGCTTGCCTGCACTACCCTCCAGATACCTCCTCAAACACAGCTTCTCTCAGTAGCACACAGATCGCCAAAAATATGGAAACGCTGATCCAATCACTTCACCCCAACCCCCAAAGACAACGCCCCCAAAGCCGGTTACTGTCTGCCTTGCGAAAACGCTGGCGCCTGCATCAACAAGAATTGCTGCCTTGTTATGATATCCCCGGTCTGCCGCAGGACAACCTGCAGATGGAAAGCCTGTTTGAGCGTCTACGCCGCCGACAGAGACGCATTAGCGGACGGAAATCCACCCGGGAACTCAGAGACTTTGGACAAGCACAGGTTCTCTTTCAGGCGGAAAGCGAAGCCGCTCTGTTGGAACAGATCCGTCAGGTGCCACTGGAAGACTATCGGCTCTGGCGAACCCGCCTGCGCCAATCTGAGCACCCGCGCCAGTTCATCCAACGCTTGCACCACGATCCTCTGACCACCATGAACCGCCTGGTCGATCAGTACATCTCCAGATCTGAAATATTATCAACCGGCCACTCCTATGACCAACCAACCACTCCCACTTAATTCCTCCCCAATAAGACAAGCAGGGGTTGTTGTGTATCCGCCCTCCCAGCAGTGCTGGTCGTCCGGTTTTTGTTCCTGGTTGTTTGGGCAAAACGATCGCGCGACCCCTCAAAAAACGGGATTAAGTAAAGATTCGCAAATAACCTGCGCAGGTACGAGAGTAACAAATGCCCGGAGCATTTTGGCTCCGGGCATTTCAAATTATTTCTCACCTATTTCTTGCAATTCATTTTCTCGTTCCTTCTCGCTTTTCTCCTTGGCAGCCTTGATCAACCCAACAAACAGAGGATGTGGCCGCATTGGCCTGGAAAGGAACTCCGGATGGAATTGGCTGCCGACCATGTAGGGATGGTCTATTATT
>JARLJJ010000135.1 GCA_031291275.1 Formivibrio sp. | reverse complement strand
TCTGAGGACAAGAAGCACGTTTTCAAGGATACGAGTGGATCAACTCAGGCAGATGACGACACCTACAACCTGATTATGAAAGACAAGGAGCAGTTGCTTTCGTTGAATGAGCCACTGCGCTTTTTGTTCAGCCACTCTGCCTTGCGCGAAGGCTGGGATAATCCAAACGTCTTCCAGATTTGCACACTCAACGAAACCCAGAGCGTGACGAAAAAGCGGCAAGAGATTGGGCGCGGTTTGCGTTTACCTGTGAATCAAGATGGGCAACGCATCTTTGATGATGCAGTGAATAAGCTGTACGTCGTGGCGAACGAGAGCTACGAGGATTTTGCCCGTGCTCTGCAAGAGGAGTACGAGGATGACTGTGGCGTAACTTTTGGAAAGGTTCCGATACAGGCTTTTGCAAAGATTGCGACAGTCGTGGATGAGCAAGAGAAGCCGCTTGGCAAGGATGAATCCAAGGCGATCTGGGATGTACTGATCCAGAGAGGGTTCCTTGCTGATGATGGCAGAATTCAGCCAAGTTTTGACCATAAACGGTCAGGCTTCACCTTGAATTTGCCGGAGGAGTACCAGGAACATGAGGCGGCGGTGATTGATGTCTTGGCCTCTTACCAACTGGAGCGGCATATTAAAAAGGAGCAGGATGAGCGCAGGAATGTGCTGCGGAAAGAGGTTGTTGCCAGCCCGGAATTCCAGGAACTCTGGAAGCGAATTAAACCGCGGACTACTTACAAGGTCGAGTTCGGCACTGATGAACTCGTGACGCTCTCCGTTGCGGCATTGCGCAAGATGCCAAAGATTGAGCAGATCGAAGTGCACTTCGCAACAGCTGAATTGCAGGTAACGAAAGCCGGTGTTAAGGCTGAAGCCCGCGCAGAAAGCACGGAGCGGATCGCGTATCATGGGGCGCTGCCAGACCTGCTCGGATACCTGCAAAGCCAGACAGAATTGACCCGTTCCACACTGGTAAGAATTCTCAAGAGCTCTGGCCGCCTGCCGGAATTCTTTCTCAATCCTCAGCGGTTTATGGATGCAGTTGCCGCAACCCTCAAGGCGGAACTGCATCGCCTTATTGTGGACGGCATCAAGTATGAACGAATTTCCAATGCCGATCCTGATTTTGAATGGCAGATGGAGCTATTCAAACAGGAAGAACTCATCAACTATCTGAGCGCGGTTCAGGTGCAGAACTCTGTTTACGAGTATGTTGTCTATGAGTCCGACATAGAGCGGAAATTTGCTGAGCGACTGAATGAACGTAAGGACATTAGGCTGTTTCTCAAGCTGCCTGGAGGTTTCGAGATTGACACCCCTGTTGGCAAATATAACCCTGACTGGGCAATTGTGAAGCATGATGACGAAACTCTGTACCTCGTGAGAGAGACGAAGAGCACGAAAGACTTCTTGAAATTGAGGACGACTGAAGCGGACAAGGTACGCTGTGGGCAGCAACACTTCAAGGCGCTGGATGTTCCGTTTGCCGTAGTCGTTGACGCTACGGGCGTATAGTGCATCGTGTAGATCAGCGCAGTTCTGTACCGCTCGGACGGCATCAGAGCGATAGTCATAGCTCCTTGTTCTTGCCGTTGATTGCTGTGTTTAAATGGCCTCTTTTCTGTGACCCAATGAACGGCGGGCGGATGGCACTTTAGCTGCCGCCGCTTGCCGTCAATGACGCTGTTTTGGCTCCCCCATGCCCTGCGGTCACGGTCCCCCCAAAAAAGCTATGACTGCTGCGCTGTGCTCGGCAGCATTTTGTGCCTCTCTTGCCCCGCCGTTGGGGTCACTTCAAGGAAAAGAGGCACAACATGACGAACACAGCAACACTCTCCGAAGTTCAACTCCGCCAGTTCACCGTAGCCGTCCCGGCAACTACATGGTTGGCAGTTCCGGGTCCCTGCAGGAAGGCTACTTCTTGATTTTGGCAGCGTAGGCGGCGGGAGAGAGTTCCGCCAGCGACTGGATGGAGCGGTCGG
>JARLJJ010000011.1 GCA_031291275.1 Formivibrio sp. | reverse complement strand
GCGCGGCGTGATGGGTTCCCAGGCAAACGCCGGTTCGGTGAACGCGCTCACAGGGGGAATGATAGGAAGAATCGCCGAAAAATCAGCCTTGTTTTTGAAAACGGGCGCGGCGGAAGGCCGGAACCAGAGATACGAAGGGGACACGAAGGGCTCAAACATTCAACGCCCAACAATCAACGCTCAACGCCGAATCGGCCGAGGCCCCTTTCGGAATTGAATGTTGAGCGTTGAATGTTCGGGTGAGTTGGTTCCAGAGGAACCATTGACAATAGCCCGCATTTTCAAATGCGGGTTTCCGTCGCGAAAGGCCGTTCCGTCCCAGCGGGACGGTTGAAGCTGGCTTATGGAACGAAAACCGTTCAGCCGCCCGGTGGGGCGGATGGTGTGTTTTGCCCCAAACCCGCATTTAAAAATGACTATTCTCGGCCGCCGCTCCGCGGCTTCCTTGCCAGCGCACGCATTCGCTGGCGCGCTGAAAGCGCAATGACATGATAGCCCAGGGCAAGGCCTTGGGAACCAAGCCCAGCCAAAAGAAACCCTTTCAATGTTTTGCCAAGGCCTGAGGTCCTGCGGGCTGCGGATGTGCCTGGAGCCGGGCTTTGGCCAGGGCGCGGGACTTCAGCCAGGCGCGACTCACCGGGGTATAGAAAGTGCAGGTACGACAGGTCTCTGGTCGCTGGCCGGAATAGAAACCCTTGATGATGCTCCAAGCCCGGTCGCCCTCCGCAAGTTCTTTCATCGTGTTTTCCCGAATATTGCCGACCACCAAGTCGTCCATATCATTGCGCACCAGCCGGCAGCCGCACAACCGCACGCCGCCGTCGTGCCGAATCGCGACGCAAAAAAGGGCGGTGCAGGGGACGTTTAACTGCCTGGGCAGTTGGCGCAACCGCATGTTGCCTTGGAGGTCCTCAGCTTTGACGGTGCCTCCCCAGTTGTCGAAATCCACCGTGAAATTGACGCGAACCTTTTCTGAAAAGTAAGGCTTTAGATACGTTTGAAATTCCGGGGAACGGATGATTTCACTGGGTTTTTCGGCGTTCCGGAAACGGATGCCGATTTTGATCGGTTCGCCGCGGCTCCGGTTGTATTCCAAGAGGTGGCGGATGCCGGACATGGACTCGTCGAAGCGATTGACGCCAAAGATTTGCTCGTACATGGCCTTGCTGGTTCCCTGGGCACTGATGTAAACCTCACGAATGCCGTGATCGATGAGCTGACGATAGGTGTCATTCTTGTCCAGCAGGATGCCATTGGTGGTCAGAAGCACCCGGATGCCTTTTTTGACCGCGTAATCGAGCTTATCGAGCAAACCTGGATCCACGAGCGGATCACCCACGACGGGCGTCAGGTTTAGCTGGGCTCCGCCGAGCCTGGCCCATTCATCCACGGCCTTTTGAAAGACTGCGAACGACATGATACCGGTCTCCAACGTTTTATTGGCCACCACCTTGGGATAGGCGCAAAACGAACACTTGGCATTGCAGATGTTAGTGACGCCGGTGATGAGTCCGGTGGCCAGCCCGAATTGGCGATGCGACCACAATTCCTCAGGCGTGACCGTGTCGCGGGAAATAGAACGATACCGCAAGCCACGGAGGAGCCGCTGCATATGAAAGGCAACGCCATAGACAACATCGGCGGCCAATCCGTTTGAATGCACAAAGTGGTATGTACGCCAAGCCAATTTTTGTAAAAATTTCCTCACCTGTTATTCAGAATAATCTTTAACCGCCGCGCGGTCAACCCTCCACGGCAGTGGCTGAGACGCGATTTTAAACCAAGCGGCACGCAGCCAAAGCGCTTCGGAACGAAAGAATACATTACAAACCGTGTCAGGTTATTTCTTACATATAACTTGCGTCGCTTTTAGTGTTTTTGGTGCATTGCCACAACTTGTTTTACAGCAATGTGTTGCGATTGTTTAATTTTATAATGATAACTATTCAATTAATGCTTCTGTTAAGAAAAGATAAAAACTTTCATGTCATCGAACAATAATATTGTAAGTCCCGGCATCGAGACTAAGATGGCATCGTCTTCAAAGAAAACAGTATCAGTGGAATGGACTGTTTGGGTGGGGTAAAGATTATATTGACTGGGCGGGTCATAGTTCCTAGCGGCAGCCAGAGGGTGGCACGGGATTGGCAGAGGGGTGTTTTGTCTCAAACGAGGTCTTCATCTTGGCGGTTTAAATTTTGGATTATTCTCCCATGAAAACAACAGCTCTCCTGTCTTTGGCCTTGGCCTTGGCCGCGGCCGGTGCTCGTGGTCAGACGGGCAATGTGCCCGATGCAACCGGTGGGGCGTCGGCGACTGTGCTCCCGGCCTCGCCGTACGAAGTGGTTTCGCTGGACGCAAATAGCCGCACTTGGCAATGGGAGACGTATGAAACGCTGCCCAACGGTGAGGTGCATACCAATACACACTCCTATCAAGAGCTCGGTTCTGGTTTAAATTACAAAAGTCCCACCAGCGGCCAATGGCTTTCGGCGCAGCCCACCATCGAGGTCTTCGCCGGTGGCGCGGTGGCACGCCAATGTCAACACACCATCATCTTTGCCAACAATATCAATACTGCCGGCTCCATCGATGAGCAAGCGGTCGATGGCATTCGGCTGCGGAGTACGGTCATGGGGCTGATGTATTCAGACGCCACGACCGGTCAGGCGGTCCAGATTGCGCAAGTGCAGGATTCAGGGGGTGAACTGGTGGCGGACGACGAGGTGCTTTATCCGAACGCTTTTGAAGGAGTATCAGCCGATGTTTTGTATAAAAACCGGATCGACGGAATGGAGCAAGATATTGTGCTAAAAGCGCAATTGCCTGACCCCAAAGAATACGGGATGAACCCGGCGAGCACGTACTTGGGCGTATTCACAGAGGTCTACAACCCAACGATGCCTGTGCTGCAGGATTTGCCCACGGCGGATCCGGACGTGCCAGCGGATCAGGCCATCAGTTGGGGTAGCACGTTCTTGGGTCGCGGCAAGGCGTTTTCCTTGGGCAATGAGACTAATTCCGTGGAAGTAATCAAGCGGTTCAACGCGACGGACGGCCGCTATTTCCTGCTGGAAAAGGTGCGCTATCAGGATGCTGAGGCAGCCCTGTCTGAACTGCCTCGTCAGGCTTCCAACGTGAAACCGATGCGGGGTTTGGCCTCCCGGGACTTCAAATTTCCGCCGGCCCCGGCCACGAAATCAGCCGCGCGGCCGTTGCGACTGGCCATGGGCCAAGTGCCCGGCAAGGGCTATGTGCTGGACTATACAACATTAAGTACCGCTTATACAAATTTCACATTTCAGGGAGACACGACGTTTTTTCTCAGCGGGACATTGAGCCTTTCCGGTGTAAGTAACGTGTTTGAAGGTGGGTGTGTAATTAAATATACTAATGGCGCATCGATTAATTTTGCCTCTGGAGGTGCGGCCGTATTCACATCACAACAGTTTCATCCCGTGGTGTTTACAGCGCGAGATGATAATGCGGTTGGGGCGGCCATCAGTGGGAGCACGGGCAGCCCCAGTGGCTATTATGCCAATCCGGCCTTGGATTTTCAGACCGGAAACACTTCACCGCTTTCATGCTTCAGGATGTCTTATGCAAAAACGGGGATTATAAGCCAGGGTTCTTCGATCGCGGTCAATAATGCGCAGTTTGTAGCTTGTCAGGGTGGAATCGCCGTCGTTTCCGGCGCGCTGACCATCAATAATGCGCTCTTTCTCAACTTGGCGACCAATCTTTATGTGCTGAGCGGATCGGCGGTGGTGAACAACGCCACCTTCGCCAATGACGGCTATATGCTCTTGCCGACCAACGGCTCGCCGATTTATTTGACCAATTGTATTTTGGCCAACGTGACCAATGTGGCGGGGATGGCCGGCAGTTACAACGGCTTTTACCAATCACCCGAGTTTGGGTCCCAATGCGTTACCAATCAGTTCTCGCCCTTTCAGCGAGTCGGCGCCGGCAGTTGTTACCTGACCAATGGCTCCGTGTTCTTTCAGGCCGGAACCGCCTCGGTGGGCCCCGGTGTGCTGGCCTTCCTGACGAACCGAACCACCCATCCCCCCCTCGTCTGCTCCAATTTGTCGTTTTCCGTGGCTACCAATTTCTCGCCTCAGGCGCAGCGCGACGCTTCCAGCACTCCGGACTTGGGGTGGCACTATGACCCATTGGACTGGGCCTTCAGTGGTGTGCAGGTTTACTCGAATGTGACCTTCTCCGCCGGCACCGCGGTGGGGTGGTTTGAACTGCCTGGTTCCGGCGGCCTTGGCTTGGGCCTGGCGATCTACGATAAAGTGGTGCTGTCGTTCAACGGCACCGCCAGCCAGCCCTGTACGCTGGCCCGGTACAGCACTGTGCAGGAAGGAGGAGATGGACTGTGGACCACGCTGGGGTACCTGGCCGGGGTCGTGCCGGAAAGCCTGAGCGGCGGCTACAGTATGAACGCCACCAATGCCGCCCTCATCAAGGTGAATTTCACGCGGCATGCCTTACTCGCGGACGGATTGAACCATTATCGGGAATACAATGCGCTCAGCCAGGTGGTGGCCCAAAACTCGGAGTTTTGGAGCGGCTATGTTGGCAGCTACTGGGATGACTTGTATGGCACCAATTGCCTGTTCGACCGGGTGAAGGTGAGCGTGCAGGGCAGCAATCCCTGCCAGTATTGGCTGCGGAATTGCACGATGCACGGGGGCAGTCTGACCCTGGACAAATTTACCGGGACTTGGCCGGTCTGGATTGAGGAATGCGCGTTCGACGGCACCACGCTCGCGGTGGGCGACAACTCCGGGGGCAATACCAACATCACCTATTGTGATTTTAACGCGTTTTTGACGAACGCGAGTC
>JARLJJ010000134.1 GCA_031291275.1 Formivibrio sp. | reverse complement strand
GTTTTGCTTTTACGGCAACAGAATCAGCGCTGATACCTCGCCGCGCTAAAATTCAGACAAGCAGCGCAAGTTGCAAGCTCCCTTCTTGGCGGATAGGCAAGAAAAAGGCTCCAGGTCGATTGGAGCCTTGGTGTTTGGCCTATGGCTTAGTGAGGCAGCGGGCTGTCTTTGGGCCAGAGTAACCACAAGCT
This sequence comes from Formivibrio sp., assembly GCA_031291275.1. Taxonomy (GTDB): domain Bacteria; phylum Pseudomonadota; class Gammaproteobacteria; order Burkholderiales; family Chitinibacteraceae; genus Formivibrio. Next base: position 24,192 of record JARLJJ010000134.1, on the reverse strand, counting down.
GCCTGCTTGTTTCATCTTTCCGGCAAGTTCACCTGCCACTTGGCCCGTTCCCCAGAAGTAGTCTGCCCGTATGCTCCCTTTGATGGCACCACCGGTATCTTGTGCGGCAACCAGCTTTTGGATGGGTATTCCTGAATCCGGTCGCGTGGTGGCGAGGAAGACCAAGCTTCCGAGGGTAATGGTACTGGTATCGACGGCAATGCTGCGTTCGGGGGTAAGCGGGATACCTAACGAGCCAATTGGCCCATCGTTCGATGAGGGCAATGTGTGAAAAAAAACGTAGCTCGGGTTACTGTCCAGCAGGGCGTTGATTTTACTGGGATTGGCAGTGGCCCAAGCGCGGATACTTTGCATGCTGACTTCGCTTGCCGGTAACTCGCCGTGCTGTACTAGCCAACGCCCAACGGGCTGATAAGGACGACCATTTTGGTCGCTATATCCCAGGCGTAATTCACTGCCGTCAGAGGTTTTTATGCGCCCCGAGCCTTGTACTTGCATGAACTGAACATCGAGTGGATCGTTGAGCCAAGCCAATACCGGGGCATTGACTCCTTTACGAACAATTTCGGCACGATCTGGATAGGGAACCAATTTTTTTCCCACTAATTTGCCACGAACGCGTTTGCCTTTGAGTTCGGGATAGACGTCTTCAAGGGCGACCGTGATCAAGTCGTCCGGTTGTCCATACAAGGGATACTGTGCGGTGGCGGTGCGGGTCTGGCTACCTGCGTAGACTGGTTCGTAGTAGCCCGTGACGAGACCTTTGGTGTTGCCGTTATCGCTGGTAAGTTGGAGTGGTACCAACCTGTTTTCCAGGAAAGACCGGATTGCGTTTGTATCATCAGTAATGCTGCTTGCTTCAGTACAAATCGGTTCCCAAATGGCCTGTTTCTTCAGACGCGGACATCCCGTTTTCCACGCATTGAATCCAGCGCGCAAATCATCCGTAGCCCAGCCAGGGAGTGTCTTGAAATCGACGCGCTGATAACGCACTGCAGCAGGCAATACCGGTTCACGCAGAGGTGTTGTGCATGCCGCAAGCAGTAGTGCTGCGGTCAGTGTGCCTAGACGGCCAATCGAAGACGAAGTAAGACCCATCAGGCGGCATCGTCCGGTTTCGATTCCATACCCTGGCGGAAAGCCTGTAGGCCTGCTTTTTGCATTTCCAGCGTTTTGACGGTCATTTGCAGCATACCAACTTGCATTGATAGCCATTGTTCAACTGTTTTGCATTCGACAATTTTTCGGTCAATTTCTTCTTCGTTCAATGGGGGCATAAACGGATTATTACTGCCGTTTTTCCAGAGCTGGCTGAAGAAGGAAAACGGGTCGTTGGGAGTGCTATCGCTCATGATTTTACCTTTGTGGATGATACTGCCTCGACGGCAGCCAAGGCCGCCATATTGATCAATCGGCGTGCCGACGCTGTTGGAGTCAAGATATAGGCCGGTGCTGCCATGCCAAGCAGGATAGGGCCGATCGTCAAGCCATCTCCAGCCGCTACTTTGAGCAGGTTGAATGAGATATTGGCAGCTTCCACGTTAGGCATGACCAACAAGTTGGCATCGCCTTTTAATGTCGATTCAGGGAACACCTGTTGTCGAATTTTAGCTGAAAGCGCCGCATCGCCATGCATCTCGCCATCAACTTCCATTTCTGGATCTGATGCGCGCAATAGGGTGAGCGCATCCTGCATCTTGTGTACGGATGCGCAATCGAGCGTGCCAAAACTTGAATGGGAAAGTAGCGCAACTTTGGGATGGATACCAAACTTGCGCACCGTGGCTGCGGCCATTCGGGCGAGCTCGGCCAGTGTGGCAGCATCGGGATCTGCATTGACATAGGTATCGGTGATGAAGATGTTGCCGGTTGGAAGCAGCAGGGCATTCATTGCGGCACTGATGTGTGCACCTTCAGCAAGACCGATCACCTGGCGAATATATCGATGATGCTGATTGTATTGGCCATCCAGTCCACAGATTAGGGCATCTGCCTCTCCGCGCCGTACCATCAATGCGCCAATCAGCGTGGTTTCCCGGCGGACCTCTACTTTCGCCAGATTTTCCGACACACCCTTGCGGCGCATAATGGAATGGTAAAGCTGCCAGTATTCGCGGTAGCGCGGATCGGAGGCCGGATTGCATAGTTCGAAATCTGCACCGGGTCGAAGATGCAGGCCGAATTGGCTTAACCGCATTTCGATTACATCAGGACGACCGATCAGGATGGGACGGCACAACTGCATTTCCAGAATTTCATGAAGGGAATGCAATACGCGAGGGTCTTCGCCATCGCAGAACACTACACGTTTTCCGCTCTTGCGTGCGGCATGAAAAACCGGGCGCATGAACAGGTTGGACTTGTAGACGAACTGAGTTAACTCATCACTGTAGGCCGAAAAATCGGTAATAGGATGGGTTGCCAAGCCTTCTTCCATGGCGGCGCGTGCGACGGCCGGGGCGACCCGGATGATCAGGCGCGGATCGAAAGGTTTGGGAATCAGGTATTCCGGACCGAAAGTCAGATGCTGGCCGCCGTAATCGGAAACGACTTCATCGGATTCTTCCGCATGGGCCAGTTCTGCGATGGCATTGACGGCGGCGAGCTTCATGCCTTCACTGATCGCCGTGGCACCTACATCAAGCGCACCCCGGAAAATAAAGGGGAAGCACAACACATTGTTGACTTGATTCGGGTAATCCGTGCGACCGGTGCATACGATTGCATCGGGGCGTACGGCCAGTGCTGCTGGTGGAGCGATTTCCGGGTTCGGGTTGGCTAGTGCCAGGATCAAGGGGCGAGGCGCCATGCGCCGGACCATGTCCGGTTTAAGCACGCCACCGGCGGAAAGGCCCAGGAAAATATCGATTTCCCCAGTCATGGCATCGTCCAGTGTGCGTGCGCTGGTGTTTCGCGCATAGCGTGCCTTGTATTCATCCATCAGCTCGGTGCGACCTTCATACACCACGCCAACCAAGTCGGTCACCATGATGTTTTCGCGCCGCATTCCCAGATTCACCAGCAAGTTGAGGCAGGCCAGTGCTGCTGCACCTGCGCCGCTGGCGACCAGTTTGACATCTTCAATGCGTTTACCGACCAGCAGCAAGCCGTTCTTGATCGCAGCCCCGACAATGATGGAGGTGCCATGCTGATCATCGTGGAATACAGGAATTTTCATGCGTTCGCGCAGCTTCTTTTCCACGATAAAGCATTCAGGCGCTTTGATGTCTTCCAGGTTGATGCCCCCGAAAGTGGGCTCCAGTGATGCAATGATTTCGACCAGTTTGTCCGGGTCTTTTTCATTGATTTCTATGTCGAACACATCAATGCCGGCGAATTTCTTGAAGAGTACGGCTTTGCCTTCCATGACCGGTTTGCTGGCGAGCGGTCCAATGTCGCCCAGCCCCAATACAGCGGTGCCATTGCTGATGACGCCGACCAGGTTGCCACGCGATGTCATGTTCCGCACTTCAGCGGGATTGGCCACGATGGCGTCGCAGGCAGCCGCTACGCCGGGGGAATAGGCCAGTGCCAATTCGCGTTGGCTGGAAAGTGCCTTGCTCGGTACGACCTGGATTTTCCCTGGTTTCGGAAAACGGTGATAATCCAGTGCTTTTTTGCGTAGTTCTTCGTCCATGAAATCCTCCCATTCTCATTCATTGTATGCCGGGAGTGGCGATCGGCAAGACTTATGTGTGGTGGTTTAACTTGCCAAAGCGAACCACGGTTACGCCGGGGGCAAGTTGGCGCAGCGAAGGCATGACCAGAATACAGTTGTCATATGGTGTGCGAATTTCACGCGGGCCATCCGTTGCAATCAGTGTGCCGGCGTATGGAAAAGTTTCCAGTCCACGGAAATTCTCGACAAAATGAAATTTCAGACTGTCCGCAACGACCGCGTCGGTCACGCGGATGATTTGTTGGCCTTCGATTGGCCGCGCAATCCAGTCGTGCAGATGTTCTTGAGAAATGACCTCTAACATGTGCAAAAAGCGGGCGGTGACTTGCCGTGCGACCACAACTGCCGATCGTTCCCAGTGCTGACCGCATTCGACCAGCAGCGCATTTTTTGGACTGGCGCTGTTGCCAAAATCGGCATAGTCGCGCAAGCGGCAACCTTGGGCATGCCCGGCATCGACGATGATATTCGCTGGAAAACCGAGCTGCCGGGCGAAATCGATGCCTTTGTCACAGGGGCCGGACAGCAGTAGCGGCGCGCAGGATTCGTGCATCGAGTGCAAATCGAGCAGGTAATCGACACTATCGATCAGTTGGCGAAGGGCTCGGGCGCGGCGCAGTTCGCTGCTGTCGCGCGGGCCGTTCAACACGGATTCTGACCAGATCCGGTTGAAGTCCTCATCGATGAATCGTGCGCGATCTGGATCGGCCGGGTTGAAGCGTCGATAAGCTGCGACATTGGCAAAAGCCAAGGTCAGCTTGCCGCGAAGCGGGCGGATGCCACGCTGCAACAGTTCGTCGAGCACGATAGCGCCGCAAACTTCGTTGCCGTGCGTGAGCGCATTGATCATCACGTGCGGGCCTGGCCGGCCTGAATCAAACGTGAAGACATGATCGATGCCGGTGTTGCCGGCTTGCCAGCGGGCAAGGTCCGGGAAAGCGACTTCTATCGGGTAGGCTTTATCCGCAGTGGACAGCATGAAAAATGTTTATCCCTTCTTCAACTCTTGCATGATTTCCTTGATTCGAACTACACGCATTGCCGCTTCCTGCCAGTTTCCTTCCACCCGCAGTTTTTCCGGACCAGCCAGTTTGTAGTTCTTTTTGCTTTGAATCATCTTGAGGATGGTAAAGGGTTCGACCGACGTGGTTTTAGCAAAGGTGATCACGATGGCGCTGTCGGCGGCATCGACCTTGGAAATTCCCAAAGGCTTGGCCAGCATGCGCAGACGATGGCAATCAAGCAAGACGCGTGCGGCATCGGGCAACAGTCCGAAGCGGTCGACGAGTTCCTGCATCAGGTCGTCAAGATCGTCGGCGCTTTCGCAATTGGCCAGCCGCTTGTACAGGCTCAGGCGCTCGTGTACATCGGGGCAGTAGTCGGTTGGCAGCAGTGCGGGGGCATGCAGGTTGATTTCGGTGGTCACGCCGAGCGGTTGCGACAGGTCGGGCTCCTGGCCGTTGCGCAGTGCCTTGACCGCTTCGTTCAGCATCTGCGAATAGAGCGAGAAGCCGATTTCCTGCATTTCGCCCGATTGCGATTCTCCCAGTACCTCGCCTGCCCCGCGAATTTCCAGATCATGCATCGAGAGGTAGAAGCCCGCACCGAGTTCTTCCATGGCCTGGATTGCTTCCAGGCGTTTTTTAGCCGAAGGGGTCAGGGCTTCCGGTTCGTTCACCAGCAGGTAGCAATAGGCCTGATGGTGCGAGCGGCCGACGCGGCCGCGCATTTGGTGCAATTGCGCCAGGCCGAACTTGTCGGCGCGGTTCATCAGGATGGTATTGGCATTGGGGATGTCGATACCGGTTTCGATGATCGTGGTGCAGAGCAGGATGTTGAAGCGCTGTTGGTAGAAGTCGCGCATCACGTGTTCCAGATCGCGCTCGCGCATCTGGCCGTGAGCCAAACCGATGCGTGCTTCCGGCAACAACGCCGCCAGTTTCTCGCGCATGTTGTCGATGGTGTCGACTTCGTTGTGCAGGAAGAATACCTGCCCGCCGCGCTTGAGTTCGCGCAGCACGGCCTCGCGGATCACGCCGTCGTTGAACTTGGCGACAAAGGTTTTCACTGCCAGTCGCTTGGACGGCGCAGTGGCGATCACCGAGAAATCGCGCAGGCCTTCGAGACTCATTGCCAGCGTGCGCGGGATTGGCGTCGCGGTCAGCGTCAGCACGTCCACGTCGGCGCGCAGCGCTTTCAGCTGCTCCTTGTGGCGTACGCCGAAGCGGTGTTCCTCGTCGATGATGACGAGCCCCAGCTGCTTGAAGACCACGTCCGGCTGTACCAGCTTGTGCGTGCCGATCACGATGTCGACCGTGCCATCGGCCAGCCCCTTGATCGCAGCGGTCACTTCCTTTTGCGAGCGGAAACGCGACAGCTCGACGATCTTCACCGGCCAGTCGGCAAAGCGGTCGGAGAAATTCTGGTAATGCTGTTCCGTGAGCAGCGTGGTCGGCACCAGCACGGCCACCTGCTTGCCGCCGGCCACCGCGGCAAACGCAGCGCGCAGCGCGACTTCGGTCTTGCCGAAGCCGACATCGCCGCAGACCAGCCGGTCCATCGGCTTGCCCACACGCATGTCGACCAGCACGGCTTCGATTGCGGCGGCCTGGTCGGCGGTTTCCTCGAAACCGAAGCCTTCGGCGAACGCCTCGTAATCGTGGTGCGACCACTCGAACGCATAGCCTTCGCGCGCGGCGCGGTGCGCATAGAGGTTCAACAGCTCGGCAGCGGTATCGCGCACCTGTTCGGCGGCGCGGCGCTTGGCTTTTTCCCAGGTGCCAGCGCCGAGCTTGTGCAGCGGCGCGGCATCCGAGGCACCACCGGAATAGCGGCTGATCACATGCAGCTGCGACACCGGCACGTAGAGCTTGTCGCCGCCCGAGTATTCGATCAGCAGCAGCTCGTTCGCGCCTTCGCCCAGGTCCATCGAGATCAGGCCCTGGTAGCGGCCGATGCCGTGCGCTTCATGCACGACCGGGTCGCCGACTTTCAGCTCGGACAGATCGCGCAGCATCGTATCGGTGTTGCTGCGTTTTTGCTGCTTCTTGCCGCGGCTTTGCGCGACAGTCGGGTAGAGATTGGCTTCGGTGATGATCGCGAGCTGGTCTGCACGCTGCAGGAAACCGTTGAACAGCGGTGCGGCGACGAGCACCAACGGATCGGTTTTTTCGTTAAATTCCGCCCACGATTCGACCAGTTGTGGTTTCAGACCGTATTCGGCGAAATACTGCGCCATGGTCTCGCGCCGGCCCAGGCTTTCTGCGCAAATCAGCACCCGGCCCGGATACTGGCTGATGAAGTGCTGCAGCTTGCTGATCGGGTTTTCGGCGCGACGATCCACGGCGAGATCGGGCAAGGCATCGGTCAGGCTGGTTTCACCCTCGGTCAGTTCGATGCGCCGATAATTTTTGATGCTGCCAAACAAGCGATCTGGCGCCAGGAAAAGCTTCGCTGGCGGCAGGATAGGCCGGTCTTTGTCGCCGATATTTAGACGGTGGCGTTCAGCAATATCGAGCCAATATTGTTCGGCCGCCTGATGCAGATTGCCTTGCATTGCAATCACTGCATTGGTGGGCAAGTAATCAAACAGCGTGGCTGTATGGTCAAAAAATAAAGGTAAATAGTATTCGATGCCGGCCGGGGTGCCGCCGGCCGTGATGTCTTTGTACATGCGCGATTTGGACGGATCGCCTTCAAATTCTTCGCGGAAGTTCTGGCGAAATTTACTGCGACCGCCGTCATCGAGCGGGAATTCGCGTGCCGGCAGCAGGCGGATCTCGGGCACTGGGTAGAGGCTACGCTGACTGTCTACATCAAAAGTCCGAATCGTTTCGATTTCGTCATCGAAAAGGTCAATGCGGTAGGGCAGCGGCGAACCCATCGGGAACAGATCGACCAGTCCGCCGCGAATGGAAAATTCGCCCGGTCCGTAAACCTGCGTGACATTGCTGTAGCCGGCAAACGCCAAGTCGGCACGCAGCTTGTCCGCATCGAATTTCTGACCTTTTTTAAGAAAGAAAGAATAGGCCGTCAGATATTCCAGGGGTGGCAAGACACTCATCGCCGTTTGTACCGGCACAATCACCACATCGGCCTCGTTGTTCCTTATTTGCCACAGACTGGATAAGCGTTCTGAAATGAGCTCGTGATGCGGGGAAAAGTGGTCGTAAGGCAGTGTTTCCCAGTCCGGTAGCAGAACGACGATCTTGCCTGGGGTCAGCCAGCTGATTTCCTCTTTCAGGCGCGACGCGGTCTGCGCATTGGCGGCCAGAATAACCAGAGGCTTGATCTTGCTGGTGTAATGCGCCAGGAACAGGCTATCGGCCGAGCCGTGCGGGGTGGCAATTTGCAATCGCTCGTGAGCGTGGGGCAGGGCAGGTAGTTGCATGACGCCGACGGTGATTTAAAAGGGGAACATTATAGCAACCGTGCGTGCCTGCTTTACTGATTTACCAGTGCGGAGTTGATTTTTTACGCGGAATCGGCAAGGATGTGCAGCCAACTAATCCTTACGCGCCTTCCTTTAAAGTCTGGTTCCATGACCGAAAATAACAATTATTGGCGAACCGGCTGGCTTCTTTGCGGCGGCTTGCTGCTCCTGACTTTGCTGACCAATAGTCTCAATTATCCTGTCGCAAGTCTGCGCTTCATTTGCCCTGTCAATGGCGTCGCGGCAGCATTTTTGCTCGTGCTGGGATACCGTTTCTGGCCTTTTTTATTACCTGCGCTGTTGTTGGTGCCGATGCTCAATGGGCAGGCATCGCTATTATTTGTCGCCGGGAAATCCGTGATTTCCCTGGGAGTCATTTTTTTGGCCGCCCATCTGTTCAGCCCGCTGGTGAGCCGACGCCGCTTGCGTTTGGCCGGCGCTTTGCGCCTATTGTTTTTGAGCGGATTGGTGCTGGCTGTGCTGACCGTGAGTCTGTCGTCCTTGTTGCATTTTCTAACCCCGGGGTCCCAGCACGCGCCATTTTCCGGATATAAATTGTTTTCTGCCTGGATGGCAGAGGTTTTGGGCTATCTGTTTGCGTTGCCTCTGGTGCTGTTGTTGCGCAAAGGATGGCGTGCCGTGTGGCGAGAACGCGGCATCGAACTCTGCATTGCTTTGCTCGTTTCGGTTGTGGGGGTCTGGTTGTTGTACCGCACCCAGAAAGTCGATGCCGGAGGATGGCACTTCCTGTTTTTCCCCGTGATGATCTGGGTCGCTCTGCGCTTGGGGCAAGGGGGCGTGGCGCTGATTTCCTTGGTGCTGGCAGTGTTGTTGGGGCCGATATTCGCGCAAGTGCCCGGTGCGGAAGCCTTGCCGCCACAGTTGCTCGTGCTGAATCTGGCCGTGACCGGATTGTTGCTTGCTGCCTTGTCGGAAGAGGAAACAAGCACGACGCGCGAAATTTCATCCGAACGGCATACGCTGAATGCGATCCTCAATGCTTTGCCAACCCATATCTTCCTGGAAAACATCGAAGGAAATCTGGTCTATGTGAATAGAGCTTTTGCCAGGCTGGCAGGGCGCTCTGCGGACGAACTGACACATTCGTCGAGTGTGCCCGTTCGGGAAAAACTGGGATTGCCCGCTATTCCGCCTGGCACAACTGGTGAAGATTTTGAATGTACGGTGAATGTGGGGTCAGATTCTCGCACCTTGGTTTGCAATAATCTGGCCCTCTACGATACGCAGGGAAAACATTACGGCGATTGTTTCATTGCGACAGATATCACTGATCGGCTGGTTTCAGAGCAGCAATTGCGGCTTGCGGCGCAAGTTTTCGAAAGTGCTTCCGAAGGCATTGTGATGACCGATGCCCGCGGCAAGATCAATGCAGTGAATCCAGCCTTCAGCCGGATTACGGGATTCGCGGCAGAAGAGGCCATGGGCAAGACGTGCAACACATTCCGCTATATCGAAAAAGGAACTTCGATGAAGCGGGAAATTCATTCTTCCTTGGCCCGTGACGGGATGTGGCAAGGCGAATTACCGGGTCGCCGGAAGAATGGCGAGGTTTATCCTGCGTGGGGCTCGCTCTGTGCCGTGCGCGATGAAGACGGCCGTCTAACCCACTATGTGGCGGTGTTCAGCGATTTTACTGCGCGCAAGGAAGTAGAGGATCGTCTGCAATTCCTGGCCAAACGCGACCCGCTTACCCTTTTGCATAATCGTACTGCCCTGCAGGAAAAACTCGATAAGGCACTGGTCAGCGCCGAACAGCGGCATGAGCGACTGGCGTTGTTCTTTATCGATCTGGATCGCTTCAAGGTGATCAATGACAGCCTGGGCCATGCTTTTGGCGACGAGTTGTTGCAGGTCATCGCGCTGCGTTTGCGTTTTTGTCTCAAGGAACACGATTTTATCGCGCGTTTCGGTGGCGATGAATTCACGGTGATCATCGAGGATGCCGTGAACGATGAAGCCGTGACGATGATCGCCGAGCGCATCATCAGTGAAATTGCCCGGCCCTGCATCGTGCGAGGGCAGGAACTGTTCGTGACTTGCAGCATCGGGATCAGTCGCTACCCAAACGATGCCATGGATGCGACTGCACTGATGCGCATGGCGGACATGGCCATGTATCGCGCCAAGGAGCAGGGAAAGAACACCTTCCGGTTCCATGCCAATGACATCAGCGATCAGGTTTCTGCGCGTAACCAGCTGGAAGGCCATTTGCGTTCCGCGCTGGCCCGTAACCAGTTCGTGCTGTATTTCCAGCCGCTTTACGATCTGGCAGGCGAAGATTATTACGGCGTCGAGGCGCTGGTGCGCTGGCATCATCCTGAGTTGGGCATGGTGCCCCCGGCCAGTTTCATTCCTCTTGCCGAAGAATCGGGACTGATTGAAGCGCTGGGTACCTGGGTAATTCACGAGGCGTGCCGGCAGATTCGCGAATGGCTGGATGTCGGGATCGATCCGCGCCAGGTTTCGGTGAATCTTTCACCGCGCCAGTTCAAGCGCGGGAAATTGGTCGATACCATTCAGCGCGCGCTGGACAATGCCGGCCTGCCCCCGGAGCGGTTGACGCTGGAAATCACCGAAAGCATCATCATGCAAAACCCGGATGAAGCGCGTGAAATTTTGAGCGAATTACGCGATATGGGTGTTCGGGTGGCCATCGATGATTTTGGTTCGGGTTACTCTTCTTTGGCGTACCTGAAACTGTTCCCGCTGGATACCCTGAAGATTGATCGTGCTTTTATCTCCCCCTTGCCGGATGACAGTGATAGCGCGGCAATTGTTGAGGCCATTGTGGCCATGTCGCGTAAACTTAAGCTTACCGTGGTGGCCGAAGGGGTTGAAACTGCAGAACAATCCACTTTCTTGCGTGGCATTGGTTGCGATATCGCCCAAGGCTACCTGTATAGCCGTCCCTTGTCGGCCGAAATGTTACCCTCGGCCTTGCAGACACTGGACTTTCCGACATAGGTTTGAAGAAATATGCAAAAAAAGACAATTTTCGGTTTTCACGCCGTGAAATCCCGCTTGAGTCGCCTGCCCGACAGCGTGCTTGAACTCTACGTGAACGCCAGTCGCAATGACCCGCGCATGCGTGAGCTGGTCGATCTTGCCGGGAAGCAGGGGCGTAAAGTCCATTCGCTCGATACCGATCGCCTGACCGCTTTAGCCGGTTCGCCGCGTCATCAAGGGGTGGCCGCAGTCATTGATATCGGCAAGAGTTTTCTGGCGCTTGAAGATGTGCTGGAAACGCTGGATGAGCCTCCGTTCCTGCTGGTGCTCGACGGTATTACCGATCCGCATAATCTGGGTGCTTGCCTGCGTGTGGCCGATGCCATGGGTGTCCATGCGGTGATCGCCCCCAAGGACAAATCCGCGCCGATCAACGCCACCGTCTCGAAGGTAGCCTGCGGTGCGGCAGAGATCATGCCCTACATTATGGTAACCAATCTCGCGCGCACTCTGCGCGAAATGAAAGATGCCGGTATCTGGATCGTCGGCACGGATGCCGATGGCAGCAGCGATCTTTACCACTTTGAGCAAACCGGTCCGTTGGCCTGGGTGCTGGGCGCAGAAGGTCACGGCATGCGTCGTCTAACGCGCGAGCATTGCGATGCGCTGGTTTCGATCCCGATGTACGGGACGGTGGAAAGCCTGAATGTCTCGGTGGCCACCGGCATCGTGTTGGCGGAAAGCCGGCGGCAACGCCAGATGCTGGCCGAGCGAAAGTAAGCGGTATTCACGTTTGGGTAAAATAAAACGCCGACCTGTTACAAGTCGGCGTTTTTGTTTGGATCAATGGATTGGCTAGCTCATCACTTGGCAGCAAGACGCCATAATGAGGTGATCTCGGCAGCGCGTGCGGTGTGCAGTGGATCGGTGTCGTCACTGGCCTTGGGGTGCCTGGGCTGTATATCGATTCGATCGACCAGGGTCAGGCCGGATTTTTCGATTTCAGCCAATAGTTCTGCGCGCGAGCGCAAGCCCAGATGCTCGGCAAGGTCCGATAACACCAGCCAACCTTCTCCCCCAGGTTGTAAATGGGCAGCCAGCCCGTTCAAGAATCCGCGCAGCATGCGGCTTTCCGGATCATATACGGCGTGTTCGATAGGGGAGCTTGGCTTGGCGGGCACCCACGGCGGATTGCATACGACGAGCAGGGCGCGCCCTTCTGGGAACAGGTCGGCCTGTAATACGTCGATTTGTTGGTCCAATCCCAGCCGGGTAATGTTTTCCCGGGCGCAGGTTAACGCACGCGGGTCCAGGTCGGTTGCGACGATATGGACGATGCCGCGCTTGGCCAGCATGGCGGCCAGTACGCCGGTGCCTGTCCCAATGTCGAAAGCCAGATTGCATGTCGTTGCGAGCGGCGCATTGGCTACCAGTTCCAGGTATTCACTACGAATCGGCGCGAATACGCCGTAATGCGGATGAATGCGGTCGTCGAGTGCCGGAATAGCCACGCCATTCTTGCGCCATTCGTGTGCGCCGATCAATCCCAGCAATTCTCGCATGGATGCGATGTAGGCGTCTGTGTGTGCCGGGGTGTCTTCTATGGCGGCATCGCTCTCGGGACCATAAGCTTCCGTACATGCTTGCCGGACATCCGGCGCTCGGCGCAGCGGGATGTTGTGATCGTGCTCGAAGGGCAATAGCAACATCCCCAAGATGCGGGAGCGTTGGGATTGAGCCATGCGGTGCAGATGGAACGCTTCCGTTGCCGTGGGGGGTACCGCAGGTTTGCGCGGTTTTCTGGGTTTGCGATCGATGCGTCGGCCCAATGCCTGGAGAAGCTGACGGGCATTTTGAAAATCACCCCGCCACAGTATTGCCGTACCTTCGCACGCCAACCGATAGGCAGCATCTGCTGTAATGGTGTCGTCTGCAATGGCGACCCGATTGGGTGGCGGAGTGCCGGACTCGGAGCGCCAACGAGCAGAGTGATTTTCACCATGCTCGATCCAACGGATAACGGGGTGTTCATTCATGGTGAAAATGTCCAAATAGGGGGTGAGCCGAACGAATCAGTACGGCGCGATGGCTGGGTTAGGGTAGGTGGGTTGAGGTGTGGAGGTTTTGCGTGCGTGGATGGAAAGGAGCACGCGAAGCTTGGTTGCCCCCATTATGCGGGTGCAATCGGAATAAATCAGAGAAAGATTTTTCCACGAAGCGCGCAGGTTTGCTATGCGTGCTCCGTGGCAGATACGTGGTGTTAAGCGTGTTTTTTCTTTGTCGTCGTTTTGGCCCGTTTGGCGGGTTTGGCAGGCTTGCGGTGTTTGGTCGCGGTGGCCGATTTTGCAGGTTTGGCCGTTTCTACGACGGGCGGATGGGATTTGGCTTCGCGGATGGCATCCGCCAGTTCCAGTACCGCTGTTGCATACAATGTGCTCTTGTTGTAGCGGGTAATCGCGTAGAAATTCTTGAAGCCCAGGAAGTATTTTATTTCTCCCGGCGATACTTCCAGAGGATAGAGCACGGCGGGTTGCGTGGTTTCCAGTTCTGGCGGAGGAATGACGCCCTTGGCTATTAATTCAGCCACGCTGTAATGCAGGTTGAATTTATCGGCAATCAAGTCGTCGATCTGATCCCCTGAAACATTGACGGGCACCATGCTGTCGCCACCCATCTGCCAGCCGTGCAGTGCCAGATAACTGGCCACGCTGGCCATGGCATCGACGGGCGTGTTCCAGATATCGTGATGACCATCATTGTTCCAGTCCACGGCGAATGCCCGGAAGGAAGACGGCATGAATTGTGGCCAACCCATGGCCCCGGCATAAGAACCTTTGAACGAAAGCGGGTCTTCTTTTTCTCCCCGCGCCAGCAGCAAAAATTCAGTCAGCTCCTTGCGGAAGAAATCAGCACGGCGCGGGTAGTCGAAAGCGGCGGTAGCCAGGACGTCCAGAACGCGAAAGCTGCCCGTGTTCTTGCCGAACAGTGTTTCCACGTCAAGGATGGCAACGATGACGGCTGGATCAACCTGATAGGCCTGGCTGATTTCTGCCAGATCTTTTTCATGCTCGCGCCAGAATGCCGCGCCAGAATTGATCCGGCTTGCGTTGACGAAATCGGTGTGAAACGCATACCAGGGACGGCCGGTGGAAGGGCGGTCAAAAATGGCGAGGATATTGGGCTTGGGTTCGACCCGGGTAAACAGGTTGACGAGATCGGCCTCGTCAAAACCATAGTCCTGAGCGGTTTCCGCAAGATATTCTTTGACTTCCGGACGGGCGACAAGGGCTTCATCCGCATGAGCAAACAAAGGGGTCAAACACAGGGCAAAGGCTGCAAACGTTTTTTTCAAAATAATCCTGGTATGAAGGCAGGTGGCTAGTGGGAAAGTGCGCTGGAAAGCAGGCGTGCAGTAATGTCCACGATAGGAATGATTCTGTCATAAGCCATTCTGGTTGGGCCAATAACCCCCAGTGTGCCGACGACTTCACCATCGACGTGATAGGGAGCGGCGATGACCGAGCATTCATCGAGCGGAGCGATGCCTGCTTCATTGCCGATGTAAATTTGCACGCCGGCGGCCCGATTACCCAGTTCCAGTAGTTGTAAAAGCGAGGTTTTTTGCTCAAACAGATCAAAAAGCTGCTTCATGCGGGTGACGTTGGAAGACAGATCAGAAATGCCCAGCAACTGATGTTCGCCGGCGATCACCATATGATCACTCTGGTTGGAAATGCTGTTGGAAACAGATACTGCGGCATTCATCAGGCTGACGATATCGCTTTTCAGTCGGACCAGTTCCGATTGAACCAGCCGGACCAGGCTTACCAGGGTTTTTCCGGCGCAATGCTGGTTAAGGAAATTGCTGGCTTCCAATAGTTCTGTCAAACCAAACTGGCGCTCGGTCTGGATGATGCGGTTCTGAACATCGCCATCGTTGGTGACCAGGATCAGCAGCACGCGTTTGTCGGAAAGTTGCATGAATTCAATATGCTTGAGCGTGAGTTCGTGCCGCTTGGGCACCATGACCATGCCGGCAAAGTGCGTGAGCTGGGAAAGGAGCTGTGAAGCCGCAGCGATAGTGCGTTGCGGACTATCCACGGGCAGATGTTCTTCCATCTCGCGGATTTCCAGTTTCTGCAGTGGCTGCACGGCAAGCAGGGAATCGACGAATAGCCGGTAGCCGCGCACGGTGGGTATCCGTCCAGCGGAAGTATGCGGGCTGGAAACAAAGCCAAGTTCTTCCAATTCGGCCATCACATTGCGGATGGTCGCGGGGCTGACTTCCAAGCCGGAATACTGCGAAAGCGTCTTCGATCCGATGGGTTGTCCATCGGCAATATAGCGTTCGATCAACGTTTTCAGCAGAATTTGAGCTCGATCATTCAGCATGGCGGCACGGCTCATGCGATTTTTCTCCGAAGTGGTGATGCTGTCAGGCTGGATTTTAGCGCGTGTTGTGTTTTAATGCGTTCAACACAACCCGATTATCAGCCATGAACAGTCTCTTTAAAACTATTGTCTTGGTCGGACGGCCTTCAACGCCGACTTTGAAAGAACCAATACTGCGTTTGGTGGAAATGTTGCCCACCCACGGCGTGCGGGTTCTGATCGAACAGGAGACGGCCACCGAGCATCAGCTTGCAGATTGCCAGTCGGTTAGCCGCGATAACGTGGGCAAGCTCGCCGATCTGGTCATTTCCCTGGGGGGCGATGGCGTAATGCTCGGGGCTGCGCGACTCTGCGCGCCGTACCATGTGCCGCTGGTCGGAATCAACCTGGGGCGCCTGGGCTTTTTGACCGATATTTCCATCGCGAGCATGGAAGAAGAAATAACCAGCATTCTGCATGGCGCGTTCTCGCCGGAAGACCGCATCATGCTGGAGTCGGTGGTTGTCCGCGATGGCAAGGAAATTGATCGCCAACTGGCCTTTAACGATGTGGTGATGTGCCGGGGCAATACCGGCGCCATGATCGATTTCGAATTGTTCATCGATGGCAACTTTGTGTGCAGTCAACGCGGTGATGGTTTGATCGTCTCAACCCCCACTGGTTCCACGGCCTATGCCCTGGCCTCCGGCGGGCCGATTTTGCATCCCAGCCTGCCGGCCATTGCACTGGTGCCGATCTGCCCGCAATCTCTGTCCAACCGTCCTATCGTGGTCACGGATACCAGCTCGGTTGAACTGCTGCTGACGCGCGCACATGATGTGCATGCCTATTACGATAACCAGTACGATTGCCGCTTGCAGGCGCATGACCGCCTGACCGTGCGCCGTTTCCGCAACACCCTGCGCATCCTGCATCCGCACGGTTACCACTATTACGATACCCTGCGCGAAAAACTGCGCTGGGGTGAACAGTTTGTTTGATTCTTTGGCTTGTTTCCGACCATGCTGCTGACACTAACGCTGCGCAATTTCGTTATCGTTCGTGAACTGGAACTTGAATTTACCCAGGGTCTGACCGTACTTACCGGCGAGACCGGGGCGGGTAAATCGATCTTGATCGATGCCCTTGGCTTGCTGCTGGGAGATCGTGCCGATACGGGCGTCGTGCGCCACGGGGCGGAACGGGCAGAATTGGCGGCGAGTTTTTCTCTGGCCGGTTTATCGTCCGCACAAGATTGGCTGGCGGATAACGAGCTGGCTGGCGAGGAGGCCGATGAACTGCTGTTGCGCCGGGTGATCGATAGTCATGGTAAATCGCGTACCTGGATCAATGGCGCGCAGGCCACGTTGGCACAGCTCAAAGAGCTGGGCGAAATGTTGGTGGAAATTCATGGCCAGCACGAACATCAATCCCTGCTCAAGACCGATGCGCAACGCGCTTTGCTCGATGGCTATGCCGGGACCCTGTTGCTTGCGCGCGAACTGGCCGGTGTTTTTCGTAACTGGCGAAGGCTGGCGGACGAATTGGCCAGCGCTGAATCGAATGCCGAAGCTTTCGAGACCGAACGCGAACGGCTGCAATGGCAGGTGGATGAAGTTGCGGCGCTGAATTTTACGGCGGCAGAGTGGCCGGAATTGCAGGCTGAGCACAAGCGCCTGAATCATGCTGCCAGCCTGATTTCCGGTGTTGAGGCCAGTTTATCCCTGCTGGCCGATGGCGATGACAATTGCCAGGGTACGATTGCCAGCGTGAATACTCGTCTGATCAACCTTGCCGATTTCGATTCCGGCGTGAACGAGGCGCAGGAATTGCTGGCCGGTGTCGATGCGCAGTTGGCCGAGGCGGTTAATGCCTTGCGCCATTATGCCGATCGGCTGGAGCTGGACCCGGAGCGTTTGCAGGAAGTCGAATCGCGCATGGACGCGGTGTTTCGTATGGCGCGCAAGTATCGGATCGAACCCGAACAATTGCCGGACAAGCTGGTTTCCTGGCAGAGCCGGCTGGCCGAACTTGGCGGTAGCGCCGGACTGGGGGCGCTGCGTAAAAGTGTCGCACAAGCAGAGGCGAATTATCGTCAGCAAGCCGCTACGCTTTCGGCCTTGCGTGCGGCCGCCGCACAAAAACTGGCAATGGCAGTCACGGATGAGTTACAGCATCTGGCGCTGGCTGGCAGCCGTTTCGAGATCGCCCTGCTTCCGCAGGACAAACCTGCCGTATACGGGCTGGAACAGATTGAGTTCCGCGTGGCAAATCATGCTGCATCCCCTGCCAGAGCCATGGCCAAGATTGCTTCCGGTGGCGAGCTCTCCCGGATCAGCCTGGCGCTGCAGGTGATTACCAGTCAGATTGCCGGTGCGCCGACGCTGATTTTTGACGAGGTCGATGTCGGGATTGGTGGCCGGGTGGCGGAAATCGTCGGCCGTTTGCTGGCCGAACTGGGCAGCAGTCGCCAGGTGTTGTGCATTACCCACCTGCCGCAAGTTGCTGCTCGGGGTAATCATCATTTGCAAGTCAGCAAAGCCCAGGACAGCCACGGCGTGGCAAGCCAGATTGCGGCGCTTGATGCGCAGGAACGCATCGAGGAAATTGCCCGCATGCTGGGCGGCGTGGAAATTACCGAAACAACACGCATGCACGCAGCTGAAATGCTGTCTGGCGCCTAGCTGGTGTCCCGGTGGGCCGAATCACCTCGGAAGTCCACCTGGCGCGAATTTCTATTTCATCCGGAGATAAACCCGTGAAACAAAAAACGATTCTTGTAACCGGCGCCAGTGCCGGTTTTGGTTTGGCCATTGCCGAACGTTTTGCCAAGCGTGGCGATAAGGTGATTGCCTGTTCGCGTCGTACCGCATCGTTGGAAGCTTTGGCGGCTGAATATGCCGGGCGAGTGTGGGTGCTGCAACTTGATGTGCAGGATCGGGCGGCAGTGGCGGCTGCGATTGAAAGTCTGCCCGTCGAGTTTCAGCAGATCGATGTGCTGGTCAATAATGCCGGGCTGGCGTTGGGGCTGGAACCTGCTCAGGCGGCCTCGCTCGATGATTGGGATACGATGATCGCCACCAACTGTTCCGGGCTGGTGTACGTCACGCGCGCGGTGCTGCCGGGCATGGTCGAAAGAGAACGGGGGCAGGTGATCAATATCGGCTCTACCGCAGGGCTGTTTCCTTATCCGGGCGGCAATGTCTACGGCGCAACCAAAGCGTTCGTGCATCAGTTCACCAACAACCTGAATGCTGATCTGGTAGCGACTGGCGTACGGGCAACCTGCATCGAGCCTGGCATGAGTGGCGGGACTGAATTTTCGTCGGTTCGCTTCAAAGGCGATGATTCGCGCGCGGCGTCTGTTTATGCCGGAACGCAACCGTTGTCCGCCGAAGATATTGCCGATACGGTGGAATGGCTGGCGGATCGTCCGGCGCATGTCACGATCGGCAGCATAACGATGATGCCGAACTGCCAGTCGTTTGGCCCGATGGTGGTCAAGCGCAAGCAGTAATGGTGAATGGGCCGCTCTGGAGCGCCGTTGTCAGACCCGTTTCGGTGCTGGCAGATTCCCGAGCGAGCCTGCATTGACCACGCGGGTAAATCCTGCAGCTTGCAAGATGCGCCGTGCGCTGGCGGAGCGCATACCGCTGGCACAATACACGACGACCGGATGATGATGTTCTACGCCAACGGCCTCGACGGAACTGCCGATCAGGTCGAGCGGGATGTTCACTGCGCCGGGATAATGGCCACTGGAAAATTCAGACGGGCTGCGTACGTCGATCACAACGGCGCCTTCTGCCAAGGCTGCAACTACCGATTGATTGTCACTACGCTGCATCCTGTTCCAAAGCCGGAAGAGAATTAAAATTCCTGCAACAATGGCTATGGCTGTTAATGTGTTTTGATCCATGCTTCGCTCCTTTTTTAATCAATATACATAAATATATTATGATACGGAAGTATCAATCAGACAGGCGGGAGAGGAGGGTGACATGACCGATACCGATTTCATGCGCCTTGCGCTGCTGGAAGCCCGAAAAGCTGCATCTTTGGGCGAAGTCCCGGTGGGGGCGGTGCTGGTGTTGAACGGGGAGATCATTGCGACCGGTTTTAATCAGCCGATCAGCAGGCATGACCCTTCCGCACATGCCGAAATGCTGGCTTTGCGCGCTGCGGCGGAAAAAATGGGCAATTACCGGCTTCCAGGCTGTGAACTCTTTGTCACGCTGGAACCTTGCATCATGTGCGCCGGTGCCATGATGCATGCCCGGCTGGCTCGTGTGGTTTATGCCGCACCTGACTTGAAAACCGGCGCGGCGGGCAGCGTGATCAATCCGTTCGACGATCGAAGGCTCAATCACCATACCGAGGTGCTCGGCGGCGTACTGGCAGAAGAAGCCGCGCAAATGCTGTCGGGATTTTTTGCGTTGCGACGCGAGCAACAGAAGGCGGCGCGTCAGTCTTAGGCGGATTGCCCGTTCCAATAGAATTCCACCAGCTCGTGCATTTCATGCATCAGTTCGTGATCGTTCCCCTGCTTGAAGCGTGAATGGAGCGCCGGCGCGATCTGCATGAACACATCCAGCAAGGCCGGATCGAAGTGAGTTCCCTCTCCCTGGCGCAACATGTCCAGCGAGGTTTGCAACGGTAGCGGTTCTTTGTAGGGACGGCGCGAGGTCAGTGCATCAAATACATCCACGATGGCGAAGATACGGGCTGTCAGCGGGATTCTTGATCCCGCCAGTCCCTTGGGGTAGCCGGTGCCATCAAACCATTCATGGTGGCAGCCGACAACATCGCGGGCATGGTGCAGCCAGGCGGAATGGCTGATGATTTCCAGTCCCAGCGTTACATGCTGTTTCATGACGCTGAATTCTGCTTCATCCAGCTTGCCCGGCTTAAGCAAAATGGCATCGTGAATGCCAATTTTCCCGACGTCGTGCAGGAACGCTCCGGAGATCAATTCCTTCATCTGGTTCTTGTGCAGACCGATGGCTTGCGCCAGCCGCACGGCGGAAATCGTGACGCGATAGTTGTGCCAGTTGGTATCCGAATCGCGCTTGGCGATGGCGCTGCCCAATACTTCCATCAGTTCGATATTACTGTGCAGGATGGCATGGGCCTCGGCATGCACTTTGCGGTTGAGCGACAGAATGAAGGGATAGAGCAGCAGTGTGGTGAAGAGCACCACGACGAAAACCGCGACCAGCAAGCGGCGGGTTTCTGCCCGCAGCGCTTGTACCTTGTCTTCCGGGACAATATAAATGCCTTCGAAATGACCTTCTACAGTCCGGTCGTTGAGCAAGGGAACCAGTACGCGGATGACTTCGTTATTGTCCAGCGTCATCCTCTCGGTCTGAATGCCACGACCGCGCGGAAGATGGTGAGGGCCGAGTGCATCCAATGCCCTTTCAATCGGAGTGGCTTGCGGGCTGCTTCGTTGTACCACCATCTGACCGGTACGGTTGTACATCTCGACCACGACAAAACCTTGGGTCTGGTAATCCTGGGCTTTGGCTTGCAGAGCAAGAATATCGGCTGGATTGCCATTAACGCGCCGGAGTATTTCAGAAGCGCCCCTGCTGACTTCAGTTTTGGCCAGTTCGACGACCTGTTGGCTCATTTGCCACAATCCAAACCAATAGGCTCCCCCACCCACCAGTACCGAGACGGTGAGCCAACCCAAAAACAGACGTTTGATGGCAGCGATATGAATATTCATGTGTCCAGCATGGCAGCTTGATAAAAATGTGCAAGAAACAGGCTTGTCTTGTCTGGCGTGCGGCATGAGAATGCCAAGTCTGATTTTGCGGCCTTTTAGCTATGTTTATCCAGATTGATCTTGCTTGCCAGAACTTGCGTCTTGTTGATGCCGATGGCGCGTTGCTGCGCGAATACCCGGTTTCGACCGCACAACGAGGTGCGGGTGAGCAGAAAGGCAGCTTGCAGACACCCCGTGGACGCCATGTGATCCGCGCCAAAATAGGGGCAGGGCTTCCTTATGGCGCGGCACTGGTCGGTCGTCGCCCCACCGGGGAAGTCTGCACGACGGAACACCTGGCGCAACAGCCAGAGCGCGACTGGATTCTGAGCCGCATCCTGTGGCTGTCCGGTTGCCAGCCCGGTTTTAACCGGCTGGGCGATTGCGACACCATGGCCCGCTATATCTACATTCACGGCACACCGGATGACGAGCCCATTGACCGACCGGCTTCGCATGGCTGTATCCGTATGCGCAATGCCGATGTGATCGATCTGTTCGAGCGCGTCACGGTTGGTACCCAAGTGCTGATCGTGCCGGAAGATGCCGACAATCCAGCGACCTTTCCGCTACTGAAGATCGACTGGCGCAAGGGGAAGGATGCGCTGTCTTCCATACGCCAGACCGTGTTTGTCGAGGAACAGGGCGTTCCGGCCGAGATCGAGCTCGATAGTGCCGATGCCGGTGCCACGCATTTCCTGATCTGGGATTGGCAAGGCCGGCCGGCGGCCTGTGCGCGCCTGCTGCCCGAGGGAAAAGTGGGCCGCATGGCAGTGTTGCCGGCGTGGCGCGGCCAAGGATTGGGCGAGCGCTTGTTGCAGGCTGCCATGCAGGAAGCCCGACAGCGCGGTTGGTTCGAACTGCGTGCAGCGGCGCAAGCATCTGTGACCGGGTTTTACACCCAGGCCGGTTTCGAGCCGGTGGGCGATCCGTTCGAGGCGGCGGGCATTGCGCACCAGATGATGCGCGTCTATCTTTCGCGCCTATCCCATTAGGCGGCTACGCCTTCGCATCTTGTGGTCGGGCAGTGCTCGGAACACCCCAGGGGTGCTTCCTGCGGGGCGTCCTCATGTACTGACATATACATTCCGGTTCCTGCGCGCTGACCTCCCGCAACCTGCTTTGGCTCGCTCGCCTACTGGAATAGGCTTTTAAATTAGGATGTTATAAATGCAAGTTCTTTCCCTCGCTATCACGCTATTCTTTGTGCTCGACCCGTTCGGCAACCTGCCGATTGTCTTGAGCCTGCTTGCCAAGGTAGAGCCAAAGCGCCGCTGGAAAGTGGTACTGCGCGAATCGCTGATAGCGCTGGTGTTGCTGGTTGTTTTCTACGCGGTAGGTCCGCAATTCATCGCTTTGCTGGGCGTGGATTCATCCGATTTGACGATTTGCGGTGGCGTGGTGCTGGGCATCATCGCGTTGCGGCTGGTGTTTCCGGACGAGCATGCCGGCAGCGCGAAAGAGGCGGAGGCCGAGCCCTTCATCGTGCCGATGGCGATTCCGCTGATGGCAGGGCCGTCGGCATTGGCCACGGTGATGATCATGGCGGCGCAATCAGCGGCTAATCCGCTGGCGGGCCTGGGGATGATGGCGCTGGCCTGGTTTGTGACCGCCGCCTTGCTGCTGCTTGGCGTGTTGCTGGGAAGCTTTATTCCGCCGCGCCTGCTGGTGGCGTTCGAGCGCCTGTCGGGCCTGCTGCTCGCGGTCATCTCCGTGCATATGGTGATGACCGGCGTGAAGGCTTATCTGACCGTTGTCAGCTAATCAGGCTTTAACCGGGCGGCGATAAACCAGCTGTACCAACCCGGTGTGATAGGCGCGATGCGAGACCAGTTCCAGAGTCATTTCCGGGTGTCTGCCGCGGAACAAGGGAATGCCCTGGCCGAGCAGAATCGGATGGACTGACAAGATGATTTCATCCACCAGATTGGCTTGCAGACATTCATCGACCAGCTTGGCGCCGCCCATCAGC
Source organism: Formivibrio sp. (assembly GCA_031291275.1). Lineage (GTDB taxonomy): Bacteria > Pseudomonadota > Gammaproteobacteria > Burkholderiales > Chitinibacteraceae > Formivibrio. The sequence continues at coordinate 1,001 of JARLJJ010000134.1, read as the reverse complement.
CAGATCGTGCCTTTGTCTTCTTGCTTGGCTCGTGCCAGCCAGGTTTCGATCGGTTCCGTAGCAAAAGTCACGTTGGAATTCGGCTTGCCCGAATGCCCCCGGGAAAACACCACGCCTTCTTTGCCCTGGTACGGATAAAAATCGCCCAGTTTTTGCAACTGCTCCCAAGTGTGCCGGCCCATGATGACCGTATCCACATCATCGTAAAAGGCTTCGTAGCCGTAATCCTGATCGTCAAAGAGCCAATCGATGCTGCCATCTTCGCGGGCGATATAGCCATCCAGGCTGGTGGAAATAAACAGGCTAACTTTGCGGGTGCTTTCCATGGTTCAGTTCTTCAGTGCGGTATAGACAGGTTGAAAAAATTGCGCCAGTGCTTGGCCGGGGCTGGGTTGGCGCATAAAGGCTTCGCCCACGAGGAAGGTATTCACCCCGTTATCGTGCATCAATTGCACATCCTGCGTGGCAAGAATGCCGCTTTCTGTGACCACGATGCGGTCTGCTGGCATGCGGTCAAGCAGGTCCAGCGTATTTTGCAGGCTGACTTCAAATGTGCGCAGGTTGCGGTTGTTCACGCCCACCAGCGGCGTAGTCAGTTGCAGCGCGGCATCGAGTTCCTCGCCGTTGTGCACTTCCACCAGTACCGCCATTCCGAGCGCATGGGCCAGCGCTTCCAGATCGCGCATCTGCGCCAGATCAAGCGCGGCGGCGATCAGCAGAATGCAGTCGGCACCCCAGGCGCGAGCCTCGTAAATCTGGTATTCGCCAATCATGAAATCCTTGCGCAGCGCGGGCAGGGCGCAAGCGGCACGGGCGGCTTTCAGGTAATCGGCATGGCCCTGGAAGTAGTGCACATCGGTCAACACCGACAGACACGCCGCGCCATGCTCGGCATAGTCCTCGGCAATCGCGGCCGGGTGAAAATCGGCGCGGATCACGCCTTTCGACGGGCTGGCTTTCTTGATCTCGGCAATCACACCGGGCAATTGCGCGGCATGCTT
>JARLJJ010000133.1 GCA_031291275.1 Formivibrio sp. | reverse complement strand
GGCCGAAGCGGAAAGCGGGGTACCGATACGCATGGAACTCTCCAATCAATCAGCCTGGTAGGGATAAGCTTTCTGCTTCACGCGGGAGGCCTCGTTGCGCTGGCGTTCATCCAGATCAAGCGGCGCTTTTTCCCACAGCAAGGAACGTCCCTCAATCTGTCCTTGTGCCACTTCAGGGTTTTTCTTGAGGAAATCGTTCATGAACTTGTTAAATTCGGAAACATATCGGACGTCTTGGCCAAACATGGTGAATCTCCTGTTTCTTGTTATGTAAAACATCATGTCTACACGCTGCAAGGGACACGTTTCTCACTCCCCTGCCGAGGGACATACTATCCGGCAACGCACAACCACGGGCAACGGCTTCATCCCGGGCGGGATTGCAACCATGGCAATTTCAGAAAAGATTTTTCGCCAGGCGAAAACTTGCCGGCAGTCTGAATGGTTCCAGCATGGGCACGCGCGTCGATGTCACAATTTCAAAACCATGCGACTGGTAAAAGCGCAATGCACTCGGATTGGCGCTGTCCACATCGACATGCACGGCCAGCGCACCATGCGCCCGCGCGGTAGATTCAATCTCAGCCAGTACCTGCGTGCCCAACCCGCGGCCACGCCGCTCGGTGCTCACCGCGAAGGTCTGCAGATACCAGACATCCGCCGGCAGATGCGGAAACAGCCATGCCAGCATCGCTTCACGCTGCAGGAGTTGTGCGAGGTCGCCGCGTAGTTGGCCTTGTGCCTGGGTGTCCGCCTCTGCAAGCCGGATATCATCGCTCGACGGATAATGACTGACCAATACGGACAGTTGCCCGTCCTCGCGCCAAACATTGGTATGCGCATGACTCAGGCTGCCAGCCGGGGCCAACCACAGTTTTTCCAGACACAACAATGCAGCATGCGCAGACCCAAACCAGAAATCATAATAAGCCGGATCAGAATCGTAGATCATGCGGGCCGCCACCTGCGCCTCATCGGCAGAGCCAGATCGGAAAAACTGCAGCATCAGCTTCTCTCCCATTCACCCATCCCAGGCTGCGGAGCTTGCGCCAGTGCATCCAGCATAGCAGCAGCCGAATCCTCCACTTGCAGAAATGCACTTTCACGCTCACCGACAAAGCCGGCAGAGGTTGCCTGCGTGATGAAATCCAGCAGGCTAGCATAGTAATTAGAGGTATTGAGCAGCCCTATCGGCTTGCCATGCAGACCGATCTGGCGCCAGGTCAAAATCTCGAAGAGCTCATCCAGCGTACCAAAACCGCCGGGCAAAGCAATAAAGGCATCGGCACGAGACGCCATCAGTGCCTTGCGCGTATGCATGGAATCCGTCACATGCAATTCGGTCAGGTTTCGCATCGCCAGCTCGCGCGCCACCATGAAATCCGGAATGACGCCGGTCACTTTTCCGCCAGCCGCCAGACAGGCATCGGCAACTTCCCCCATCAGCCCAACATGACCGCCACCATAGACCAAGACCATGCCACGCTTGGCAATTTCCGCACCCAACTCACGTGCCGCCAACGTGTATTCAGGACTCGCGCCATGCCGGGCTCCGCAAAATACGGCCACCGACTTCATAACACGGCGACCGGATAGGAGCCGAGCACTTTCACGAAAGCAGCGACAGAGCGCAACTCTTCCAATGCCGCCTGCAATTTGGCATCGCTGGCATGTCCTTCAATATCGACAAAAAACAGGTATTCCCACAAGCCGGTACGGCTGGGTCGCGATTCGAACTTGGTCATGGAAACGCTGTGACGTGCCAGCGGTTCAACCACCGAGTGCAAAGCGCCTGGTTTGTTTGGGGCTGAAATCACCAGCGAGGTTTTGTCCTTGCCGCTGACGCCCACTTCCTGATGGCCGAGCACGAGAAAACGCGTGGTATTGTTGGGTTCATCTTCAACCGAATCGGCCAGCTTTACCAGGCCAAAACGTTCCGCAGCCGCATCGCCAGCAAGCGCCGCGACGGAAGAATCGAGACTGGCCAGTCGGGCAGCCTCGGCATTACTTGCAACCGAAATACGTTCGACCCCAGGCAGGTTCTTGTTCAACCATTCATGGCATTGCGCCAGGCTCTGGGCATGCGAATACACGCGCACAATGCCTTCGCAACCAGCCGTTGCACGCAACAGGTGCTGGTGAATGCGCAACACAACTTCACCACAGACCTTGAGCGGGGTATTCACCATCAGATCGAGCGTGCGGCCAATCGCACCTTCGGTCGAGTTTTCCACCGGTGCCACCACGTAATCGGCATTACGCGCCTCGACCATGCGGAATGCTTCGTCAATGGAGGCACACGCCTGAGTTTTGGCGGCATGACCAAAATGCTTGATTGCCGCAGACTGGCTGAAGGTGCCTTCCGGGCCTAGGAAAGCAATAGTCAGCGGACGCTCCAGCGCCAAACAGGCGGACATGATTTCCCGGAACAGTCGTGCGACAGTCTCATCTGCCAACGGACCTTCGTTGAGCGACTTGATCCGCGTCAGTACTTGCGCCTCGCGTTCGGGCCGATAAACCACGCCCTCACCCTTGATCACGCCAATTTCGTGGGCGTGATTGGCTCTCGCATTGAGCAGTTTGAGCACTTCAGCATCAATGGCATCAATCGAATCGCGGTGAATCTTGAGTTGTTCGTCGCTCATGTTCGGACTCTTGCAAAGTTTAGGTTCTGTTGACGTTGGTTATGGCTTTACGCCAGTAAATAATGCGCCCGCGCCGTTGCAACCGGGCGCGCGGGATTTTCCTGCCAGGCATTTAGCAATACATTGGCGACCCGCTTGCCATGTCGCACGATCTCACAACGGGCGAACAGATCATGTGGCCCGGCAGAGCGCAGATAATCTATCGAAAAATCGACAATATTGGGAATATCTTGTGCCTCGCGCGCCCACATCAGATGGAGTACGGCGGCATTTTCCAGAAATCCGCCGATCACCCCGCCATGAATAGCTGGCAGCAGCATGTTGCCAATATTGGCCTCGTGATATGGCAAGACGAAAAGCGGCTCACCTTGTTCCTCACGGCAATCAATACCCAGAAACTGCGCATAAGGAATTGCGCCAACGGCCGCTTGCAGATCGGCAATCGTGTTAAGGGCGAACGGCATCAGCACCTCCCCCGTTTGGCACGACAGAACGCATATAAGTTGCCACGGCATGGGCTATGGGTTTTTCTGGATCTTGCTGGTAGAGGGTACTGCGGGTAAAGGCTATTTGGCTGGTCAATTGATAGCATTCTGCCTGGCAGTAAAGCGGCAGATCAGCCAAGCCCGGGCGCAAGTAGTCGATGCGTAAATCCAGTGTCGCAATCGACTCCGGTTCACAGAGCCGGGTAAAAATGGACACTGCACCGGCAGAATCTGCAAGCGTCGTGACCACACCACCATGCAACACTCGGGTGAACGGGTTACCTACCCATTCGGGTTTGAATGGCAACATCAGGGTAGTTTTGCCGTGGCTGGCCGCCTGCAATTGCAGGCCCAGCGCACGGCAATGAGGCAAGGCCAGCCCCCGCTTTACAATCTGCGCGAAGAATTCCGGTGCAGCGACCGGCAGCCAGCCAGGCTCCATATTACTGAACAGCCGGCCCGGTCGGTGCGTCGCCTTCAGCAGACTCGCCGTCAACAACGCCGTCTTCTACCGTCCCGTTTTCTGCATCGGACAGATCATCTTCGTCGTCAGAGTCGACTTCGCAAACGCGTTCCAGACCGGACAACGTTTCGCCCTCGTCCAGATTGATCAGGCGCACGCCTTGTGCTGCACGACCCGTTTCGCGAATTTGCTCAACCGGCGTACGGATCAATACACCGCCCGTGGTAATCAGCATCACATCGTCGGAATCTTCAACCAGCGTTGCCGCCACCAGCTTGCCGTTACGCTCGCCGGTATCGATTGCGATCACCCCCTGCGTGCCACGACTGGTCAGGCGATAATCGCCCACAGGTGTGCGTTTTCCATAACCGTTTTGCGTCGCGGTCAGCACCTGTTGTTCGTCGGATTCCGCTACCAGTAACGAGATCACCTGCTGGTTGTCACCCAACATCATGCCTCGCACACCGGCAGCAGTACGGCCCATGGCACGCACGGCGGATTCATCGAAACGGACCGATTTGCCGGCATCGGAGAACAACATCACTTGAGTACCAGCGCGAGTGAGCGCCACACCAATCAGGAAATTACCTTCGTCCAGGTTAATCGCAATGATGCCGCGCTTCATTGGCCGCGAGAAAGCGGACAGCGGCGTTTTCTTGACCGTACCATCAGCAGTGGACATGAAGATGTACTGGTCTTCGGTGAATTCCTTCACCGGCAGAATCGCATTGATCTTTTCGCCGGCTTCCAGCGGCAACAGGTTCACGATCGGCTTGCCACGACTGGTGCGACCGCCCTGCGGCAATTCATAAACCTTTATCCAGTACACGCGGCCACGTGAAGAGAAGCAGAGGATGTAATCGTGGGTATTGGCCACGAACAGGTTATCGATAAAATCGTCTTCCTTGGTTGCCGCAGCCTGTTTGCCGCGACCGCCGCGCCGCTGGGCACGATATTCCTCAGCCGGCGTAGCCTTCATATAACCGCCGTGCGTCAGCGTCACCACCATGTCTTGCGGGGTGATCAGGTCTTCCAGGCTAATGTCTTCGCCATAGGCAATGATTTCAGATTTGCGCGCATCGCCATAGGCAGCCTTCACTTCGTTCATTTCGTCGGTAATGATCTGAGTCACGCGTTCCGGCTTGGCCAGGATATCGAGCAGATCGATGATCTTCTCCATCACTTCCTTGTACTCGCCGACAATCTTGTCTTGCTCAAGACCAGTCAGACGTTGCAGGCGCAGCTCGAGAATTGCTTGGGCCTGTACATCCGAGAGACGATATCCTTGGGCGCTATAACCGAACTCGACCGCCAGACCGTCCGGACGGGAAGCATCTGCATCGGTACGCGCCAGCATTTCGCCGACCAGACCCGAGCTCCAGGTGCGATCCATCAACCCGGCCTTGGCTTCCGGCGGCGTGGCTGCCGCCTTGATCAGCGCGATGATTTCGTCGACGTTCGACAGTGCGACCGCTAGGCCTTCCAGGATATGGCCGCGTTCACGCGCCTTGCGCAGTTCGAATACGGTGCGGCGGGTAACCACTTCACGACGATGGCGCAGGAAGCATTCCAAGACTTGCTTCAGGTTCAACAAGCGCGGCTGGCCATCGACCAGCGCCACCATGTTGATGCCGAAACTGTCTTGCAACTGGGTATGCTTGTAGAGATTGTTCAGTACCACATCCGGCATTTCGTTGCGCTTCAACTCGATCACGACACGCATGCCGGATTTGTCCGATTCATCGCGCAGCTCGGAAATACCCTCGATTATTTTTTCGCGAACCAATTCAGCCATGCGCTCCAACAGGCGCGACTTGTTCACCTGGTACGGCAACTCGTCAACGATGATCGCTTCACGGTCACCATTCTTGCCGCAAGGCTCGATATGGGTACGAGCACGCATCACCACCCGGCCACGGCCGGTGCGATAGCCTTCACGCACGCCACCAATGCCATAGATAATGCCGGCAGTGGGAAAATCCGGGGCAGGGATATAGTCGATCAGTTCATCGACACTGAGTTCAGGATTGGCCAGCAATGCCAGTGCGCCATCAATCACTTCATTGAGATTGTGTGGCGGGATATTGGTGGCCATCCCGACCGCGATCCCGGAAGAACCGTTGATCAACAGATTGGGAACCCGCGTCGGCAAAACCGTCGGTTCGAGTTCTTTTTCGTCATAGTTAGGCGTGAAATCGACGGTTTCCTTGTCGATATCGGCCAGCAATTCCGAGGAAATCTTGCGTAAACGGCACTCGGTATAACGATAGGCCGCAGCCGAATCGCCATCAATCGAGCCAAAGTTGCCCTGGCCGTCGATCAGGGTGTAGCGCAGCGAGAAACTCTGTGCCATTCGCACCAGTGCTTCATACGCCGCAGAGTCGCCGTGCGGGTGATACTTACCGAGCACATCACCAATCACGCGAGCGCACTTCACATAAGCACGATTCCAAACGTTATTGCTCTCGTGCATGGCAAACAAGATACGGCGATGGACCGGCTTTAAGCCGTCACGCACGTCAGGCAAGGCGCGACCTACAATCACGCTCATGGCGTAGTCGAGGTAGGAGCGGCGCATTTCCTCTTCGAGACTTACGGGAATAGTTTCTTTGGCAAAGCTTTGTTGCTGTTCTGACATCGTAGGGACCGGTGATATGCGCGAAAATTTCCGGTCAAGTACCGTAGCAGGAAATACCTACCCGCGAACAAGCCGGAATCATCAACAAAGTGGTAAGTCTACCACGCACGCCCACCTCATCCAATTCCAAACATAAGGACCCATATTGGGTATCGGCCCCTGCCTACCATTTGACGCGCATGAGTAGCTGTTAACGCACACACAATAATACCGTTTGTAACCTTTCAATTTGACCACTACAATCCTGTCTCGAAGTCAATGTTTTCCCCGTAGGGTGCAAAATATTCGTAGTACATCTCCATATTTTGCAATGGGATACACATCTAGTCGTTTAATAACAAATACTTGATCGGAGAATAACGATGAAGAAACAAGCTTTGAAGCACCTCGCTATCGTTGCAGCCATTGCTGCTATCAGTACCGCAGCTCAAGCCGATGTGGGTAAAACTGCAGCCTATGCCGAAGGGGTAACAGCCACTTCCGTTTGGAAAAACAGCTTTGGCGATTGCTGGCGCACCGGTACCTGGACCAAGGATCAAGCCGTGGTTGAAGGTTGCGATGGTTACGTAAAACCAGTTACCGCCCCGGCTCCAGTTGCCGCCATGCCTGCCCCGGCACCAGCCCCGGCCCCTGCTGCTGCCCCTGTAAAAAAGGCACCGGAAGTATTCACACTGAAGAGCGACGTGCTGTTTGACTTCGACAAAGCCAGCCTGAAACCAGCAGGCAAGGAAGCCCTCGACCAGTTGTATAAAGAATCCATCGAAGCCAAGAAAGCCAACTACGCTTCGCTGACTGTCAAGGGTTACACTGACCGCCTTGGCAGCGCCAAATATAACGAAAAACTGTCTACCGCTCGCGCCAAGACCGTTGCTGAATACCTGGAAAGCAAGGGTGTTGATGCTTCCACGGTATCCGTTGTTGGTTTGGGTAAATCCAGCCCGGTCACTGGCGACACCTGTGCCAAGGTTAAGCCACGCGCCAAGCTGATTCCCTGCCTGGCACCTGATCGCCGCGTTGAAATCGAACTGGACGGCACCAAGTAATTTTTATTACTACCGTCCGAAGCCCCGCACTTGCGGGGCTTTTTTCATTGTTCCGATACTTCACAGCGCATAGAATTCCATCTTTGCCTACCGGATAACCTCATGCTGCGTCTTGCCCGTTTCCTTGCGCCTTTACTCCTGCTGGCCTGCTCCCTACCTGCAAGTGCCGATGGAATCAGTGAACTGCAAACCACGCTGACCAACCTGCATGCCATGCAAGGCGCATTTACCCAAACCGTGGTTACCCATTCGGGCAAGACCCAAATTTCCAATGGCGATTTCGCCATTCAGCGCCCCGGTAAATTCCGTTGGAACTACCGCAAACCCTATGAGCAACTGATTGTCAGCGATGGCAAACAAGTTTGGTTGTACGATCCCGACCTTAATCAGGTCACGGTCAAAAACATCGACAAGGCGCTTGATTCCAGCCCGGCGGCATTGCTCTCCGGTGAAAACAATCTTGATAAAAATTACACGCTGAAAACTTTGCCAACCCGAGAAGGCTTGGCGTGGGTGGAAGCCATCCCGAAGCAAAACGACAGCAACTTCAATCGGGTGCGCCTGGGCTTCTCCATGAATGAAATTCGCAAGATGGAACTGGAAGACAGCTTTGGTCAAACCACGCACATCGAATTTCGCATGGCAGTAGTCAACGGCAAAACCGACGCCAGTCAGTTCAACTTTATTCCACCCAAGGGTGCCGATGTCATCCGCCAGTGATCTTTTTGGCACGCCGCATTCGCACGAACCGCTGGCAGAGCTTCTACGCCCCAAAAGCGTGAATGAGGTTGTCGGTCAACGCCAACTGCTTGGGCCGGGCAAACCGCTACAACTGGCGCTCGCCAGCGGCCAGCCGCATTCGATGATCCTGTGGGGACCGCCTGGTGTGGGTAAAACCACACTGGCACGGCTATTTGCCAATACTTTCGAAGCCGAATTCATCCCGATTTCTGCGGTTTTTTCCGGGGTAAAAGACATCCGCGCCGCCATGGACGAAGCTGAACACAATCGTCAACGCGGTCGGCGTACCATCCTGTTTGTCGATGAAGTTCACCGCTTCAACAAAGCGCAGCAGGATGCCTTCCTGCCGTTTGTCGAATCCGGCCTCGTCACATTCATCGGCGCCACCACCGAAAATCCCTCGTTTGAATGCAATGCCGCGCTTTTGTCGCGTGCCCAGGTCTATGTGCTCCAGCCTATCGAAGCCGACGACCTGAAAAGCTTGATAGAACGCGCACGCAGCCAGCGTTATCCAGACCTCACGATTGATGAAGCCGCCATCGACACGTTGGTGGGCTACGCCGACGGCGATGCGCGCCGGCTACTGAACCTGATCGAACAAGCTGCCAATGCCGCAGAAGCCGCCGGCATTACCACGCTGGATGCCGCGTTTCTCAGCGAAGCACTCACGCTCAACGCCCGCCGGTTCGACAAGGGCGGAGATTCGTTTTACGACCAGATTTCAGCACTGCACAAATCGGTACGCGGCTCCAACCCGGACGGGGCACTCTACTGGCTGTGCCGCATGCTCGACGGCGGCGCCGATCCGCGCTACCTCGCCCGCCGCATCGTGCGCATGGCCTGGGAGGACATTGGCCTGGCAGATCCACGCGCGATGCAGATTACCAATGATGCAGCCGAAACCTATGAGCGCCTGGGCAGCCCGGAAGGCGAACTTGCACTTGGCCAAGCGGTGATCTACCTGGCCATCGCGCCAAAATCCAACGCTGGCTATAACGCCTACAATGCCGCACGCGCGTTCATTGCCAAGGACCAGTCGCGCAGTATTCCAATACATCTGCGCAACGCACCAACCAAATTGATGAAGGAATTGGGTTATGGCAAGGCCTACCGCTATGCCCACGACGAGCCCGAAGCCTACGCTGCCGGGGAAACCTATCTGCCGGAAGGGCTGGAAAATCTGAAATTCTACGAACCTACGCCACGCGGCCTGGAAAGTAAAATCGGGGAAAAGCTTAGCCATTTGGCAGAGCTGGATAAAGCTTGGCGGAAGAAGAAAGGATTATCCTGACTTCAGCTATTCCAGGCAGCACCAAGCACAGCAATGCGGATTAATGCGATGGCTAGGGCACATGCCCTTGCGCCAATGCCAGTCTTTGCCGAATATCCTGCGCGCTACCCAAACGAACCAATAACTGATAGCCGATGTTGGCAGACCAATTAAAACTATTCTGCAATACCACGATGGCCTGATGATGCCGGGTATCCAGCCCGATGAAACTGGTATACCCAGCAACCAGACCAATCTGGTAGGCGATGTGCTGCTGGTTGATATCATCTTCCACCCAGGCAATGGCTGCTGCCTCTTTGGCTCGAGGAATCCGTATCCGCAAGGTATCTTCCAACGCCGGTTCCATACTGGAAGGTTTATCCATATATGCCTTGGCAAAAGCCAGCAAATCCCTTGCGTTGGAATACATGGCGGAGGACCCCTTCATCAGCTCGGTAAACTGCCAATCGGGAACAGCGCTTCCTCTGGGAATAAACTTGGGTTGATCCCCCGCATAACCGTATGCCCGGTTCAACACGCCCGTCACATGCTCCAAATCATATCCGGTTCGCGCCATACCCAAAGGCTGGATGATTTTTTCCGATAAAAGCGTTTCCAGCGTCTTGCCGGTGCGACGCTCGACCAAATATCCCAACAACCCATAACCGATATTGGAATAGGCTGGTTCCACCTTGCTCGGTGCCTCAAATCCAGCCAGATAATTCAGGGTAAATTCACGATCGAAATGACGATAAAAATTGTTTCCGGTAAACAGGTATTCCATGAAATAGCTGAGCGTCTGCAATGTAAAAGGCTGGCGAGGCAATCCAGAAGTATGCGTTGCCAATTGTTGCACGGTTATTTTTCTAGCATCGGCACTTAACGGCACATCGGGCGGCAATAATTCAGCCACCGTGGTATCCCAGGACAAAACACCCTCGTCGACCAGCTGGGCGGTGATCACCCCCAGAAACCCCTTGCTGAGCGACCCAATATCGAACAAGGTATCGGGATTCATCGGCTGATTGGTTGTTTTATCAGCCACCCCGTAGCTATAAAACCGGGATTCCCCATTCGCGAGCAGTACGCCCAGCACCAGCCCCGGCGTCTGTCCATGCTCAATCAAGGGTTGGGCCAAGCCATCGACTTCCTGCTGAAGATTACTGTTATTGGCGTATCGTTGCGCTTCTGAATCGCTGGTATCCACCTGAAATTTTGACAGGGTTCCGCACCCCGTCAAAAGCACGCAGGCCAAGGCAGATAACACACAAAATCGCGCTAAAAAGGGTACTGGTAACCAAAACATGAATCTTCACTCAATTGTTTTAAAAATACGCCCGGCGACTTAATACCACACAAGTGAATTCAACACTCTCAATTCTTACTAGATTCCAAAATAAAGTTACAAAAGAGTAGAACTGGCAGCTTGCGCCATACTTCGCTATCCCCCTACCATTGGACATTCTCTTCGCACCTTCACACCCCATGCCACTCACTCGCCACTTCTCGCTTTCGACCTTTACCGCAGGCTTTATCACCGTGCTGGTTGGCTATACCAGCTCTGCCGCTATTGTGTTTGAGGCAGCCCGGGCAGCCGGTGGAACGCAAGCGCAGATTGCTTCCTGGTTGATTGTGCTGGGGCTGGCCATGGGTCTGACCTGCATCGGACTATCGCTGCGCTACCGTATCCCGGTAGTCACCGCCTGGTCGACGCCGGGCGCGGCCCTGCTCGCCACAAGCCTGAACGGCTATTCGATGAACGTGGCCATCGGCTGCTTTATTTTCGCGGCAGCACTGATCCTGCTCAGCGGTTTAACTGGCTGGTTCGAACGGGCCATGGCCAAAGTGCCGATGTCGTTGTGTGCTGCCCTGCTCGCCGGGGTACTGGTACGCTTTGGCATGAATGCGTTTATATCGATGCAGACCGCCCTGTTGCTGGTACTGCCGATGTTCGGCGTTTACCTATTCTGCAAACGATTCAAACCTCGCTATACCATGCTGCTGGTATTGCTCAGCGGAATTGCCTTGGCACACTGGCAAGGCTTGCTACATCTGGATGCCAGCCGTTTTGCCCTGGCTGCCCCGGTGTTGATTGCACCGGAATTCAACTGGCAAGCCCTGATTGGCGTGGGGCTGCCACTCTTCATCGTGACCATGGCCTCGCAAAACATCCCCGGCGTTGCAGTCCTGCGCTCGGCCGGTTACACCCCGCCCGTCTCCGCACTTATCAGCTGGACCGGTTTCGTCAATTTAATCCTGGCCCCCTTTGGATGCTTTGCCGTAAATCTCGCAGCAATTACTGCCGCGCTCTGCATGGGCAAGGAAGTTCATGACGACCCAACCAAGCGTTACCAAGCCAGCGTTGCCGCTGGCGGCTTTTACCTGATCCTGGGGGTACTGGGTGCTGCAGTTGGTGCTTTCCTCAACGCCTTCCCGCGCGAGCTGATTTTCGCCATCGCCGGCTTTGCCCTGCTCGGCACCATCGGTAGCGGCCTGACCATTGCCATGCGTGATGAACACCAACGCGAACCCGCCCTGATCACCTTCCTTGTCACTGCATCGGGATTGACGTTGTTTGGTATCGGCTCCGCCTTCTGGGGATTGGTGGCCGGCGTGCTGGCCTTGCTGGTTCTCGGCGCGCATGGCAAGAAATAGACAACCACTAATAAAAATCAGGCATACCCCCTGTTGAATTGATGCGCGCTCAGGGTCACTTTTATCGCTTTACGCCCCGAAGTTAAGTGGCATCCGCCGAGTCTGTCAGGCATTCAAGCGTAATGCAGCAACGAGGCCATTTCACCCTTGATTCTCCAGCGGGATAGTCGTTTTATCCCGGCTCTGGCCAGGTTTTTCTGGGGAGTTAACGTGGCAGGGTCACGGTAGCGGTCAGGCCCTCGCCCGGCTGGGACGACAAGGTGATCCTGCCGCCATGCGCCTCGACAATGGCCTTGGCAATCGCCAGCCCCAGCCCCGTACCGCCAGTGTGGCGTGCGCGCGAGGATTCCAGGCGGAAATACGGTTCGAACACTTTTTCAAGCTGTGCCGTCGGGATGCCAGGGCCGTGGTCGGTGATCACGATCCTCACCTCCTCGTCCGAATCCTCAAGTATCAGGTCAATCTGCCCACCGCCGTAGCGGCGCGCATTGTCGAGCAGATTGGCCAGACAGCGGCGCAATGCATGCGGACGCGCCCGGATCGCCTGCCGGGATTTGCCGATACGGGTAATCGTGGCACCGAGTTCTTCCATGTCTTCAACCACGCTGTCGAGCAAGGCATCGAGATTGACCGGGACCGGCGCTTCCACGTTCGAGCCCGCGCGCAGGAAATCGAGCGTGTGGCCAATCATCGCATCCATCTCGGCCAAATCGTGTTCCATTTTCTCACGCAAAGTCGGCTCGATGCCGGCTTCAAGCCGCAGCCGCAAGCGTGTGATCGGTAGGCGCAAGTCGTGAGATACGGCTGAAAGCGCCTGCGCGCGCGTGTCGATCAGGCGTTACAGATCGCGCTGCATTGCATTGAAAGCATGCGCAGCCAGGCGCACTTCCTGCGGACCGGATTCCGGCAGCGGCGGCTGGTTCAGGTTGCGTGCAAGACCCGATGCGGCGCCAGCAAGCTTGACCAACGGGCGGGTTAACTGACGTACCGACCAGACCGACAAGGCGGCAACCGAAATGCCGAGCAAGGCCAGCAATGCGATCACGCGGGAGGGCAGATCGGTGGCAGGCACAGGCAACAGATGATTGAAAGTCACCACCGAACCATCGCTTAATTTCACTTGTGCAATATAGGTACGCGGAAACAGCCGCCCTTTATTGACGGCAGGATCGTCCGGATGGCGCTTGTCACGCTCGTCGCCGCGATGCGGATGAAAATCAAAAAGGCTGGGATCAACGTGCTCCAGCGACAGCATTTGCAGCGTGAGTGGGCGCGTAAATTGATGCGCTGCTTCCTGGGCAAAAAACTGGGCTTCTTCCGAACGATCCACACTTCCGTTCACCCACGGCAACGCCATGGACAGGGTGGTCGGCAGTACACTCAGTGCTTTTACCAGGGCCGGGCGCTCGGCGGGTTCGGCACTATCAAGGACCGTTGCAATCCCGCCCATGCGCTGCGCCGCATATTCCGAGAGCAGCCTGTAATTGAGTCGTCCGCGATCATCGAGCAACAGCCAGAGTCCAGCGAGTTGTACGACGAGCAGTCCGGTGAACAGGGCCAGCGCAATCTGGCCGAACAATGTCTTGGGCAACCATTTCATACGCGGCGCTCCACGCGAACAGCGAGCATATAGCCTTCGCTGCGCACAGTTTTGATCAGTTCCGGATCACGGGCGTCGTCATTCAAGCGCCGGCGCAGACGCGAAATCATCACATCAATGGTGCGATCGAACGGCCCGGCATCACGACCGGCGAGCGCATCCATCAGTTGATCACGCGAAAATACACGGTTCGGCGATTCTGCCAGCAGATGCAACACCCGAAACTCACCCGTGGAGAGAGCAATGACCACATCATCGGCCCCGATCAAGTTGCGTGCGGCCAGATCAAGTGTCCAGTTCGCAAAGTGCAGCGACCTGGGCACGGTTTCGCGGGATTCGTGATCTTCGGCGCGGCGAAGAATGCTCTTGATGCGTGCGAGCAGTTCGCGCGGATTGAATGGTTTGGGCAGGTAATCGTCGGCGCCCATTTCCAGGCCGATGATACGGTCCATGTCGTCGCCGCGCGCAGTGAGCATCAGAATCGGCAGGCGGGACGTGGCACGCAGATCGCGGCACAGCGTCAAGCCATCTTCGCCAGGCAACATCAGATCCAGGATCAGCAAGTCCGGCTGAAACTCTGCAAGCTGGTTGCGCATGGCGATGCCGTCGCATGCGGTCGCCACCTCGAAGCCCTGATTGCCCAGATAACCGCACAGCAGTTCGGTCAGCTCTGGATCATCGTCCACCACCAGTATTTTTTTGCTCATCGGCAATGCCCTCCCTATTTCTGCGACAAGGATAGCGCGAGTACCCGCACGGAATAAGCGTTTGTAAACGTCTGGCACAAACTATTACACGCCATTAACAAAAAAGGCGGGTATTTCCCACAACCCGTTTACAAAGCCTTTGTTAAATAGGCGACTACAGAACCCGAGCCGGCGCAATACGGCGCAAGAATCCAGATTTGCAGCAACGCACAAAAAATGGCTTCCGGTGTCGATCAAACCTGCGACGCATACTGGGCTCAAAACAAGTCGATTTTCTTTTCGAATCAGGCAGGATTCATCGCGATATTTTCTAGGCGAAACAATGCTTATCGATGAAAGCAAGAATTTTTGTGAAAGTGGCTTTTTTAAAAACGTAAACGCTATGGAGAATCCGCGATGCAACTCAGGCATGTCCCGAAAATTGATGTCAAATATTGGTGTGCACTAATTTTGGCTAGTGTATTTGGCGCGAACACCGGAGATTTTTTTGCAGATGTTTTGAACCTGGGGCACCTGTCCGGCTTGCCCGTTCTTGCCGCGCTTTTTGCACTGGCCGTTTTCATCGAGAAATTCGACATGACAAGTCATGTCATCTATTTCTGGTTTGCCATTATGGTGGTCCGTACTGCGGCAACCAATCTGGGCGATATCTCCCACGATCTCCGGCTTAATGCGCCTTGGGTTATTGCCACATTGTCGGTCATTCTGTCAGCAACCATTTTGATTTGGCAGCGTATTTACCTCGCCAATCGGAAAACAAATCCGGGGCAGTCAAACCGTATTCTTGTCACGAACACGACCTATTGGTTTTCCATGTTGCTGGCAGGCACTCTGGGCACCGTGATTGGCGATTATTTTTCCTTTGGACTGCAGCTTCGCCCATTAAAAGCAGCATATGTTTTGGGTACCGTCCTGCTTATTGCTTTTGTTTTGCTCAGAAAGAGATTGAGTCGCGAAAATATCAATATTTTTTATTATTGGTTAACCGTCGTTTTAATTCGTTCAGCAGGTACTGCTGCCGGAGATTTTCTGGCCTTCCAATTGAAATTACCGCTAAGCACCCTGCTTTCTGGCCTGGCGTTTATCGCGGTATTGATGATCTGGAAACCGTCTTCCTTGCCAGAATCAGTTGTATTAAGCAGGTGAAGTGTTAGCCGAGGGTAGGCATGCGACTGCGTAAGCAATCACTCAATCCATCACATGGTCAGTGCCAATCACCGCACTGACCGACAACCCAAGTATTCTGCCTGGCCGAACTAAATAGCTCCCAGCAAGTTCTTGTCGATCAGAAACGGCAAAGAATACTTTCGTGCCCAGCAGCAACAATGGCCATAGTGTCAGAACGAAATGCCCTGATGTGCGCAGGACCATCTCTTGCCTATTACCAAACGCTTTTTTTATATTCACCAACGCAAATGGTATCTATTTGTCAGATACATTTTACTTATTCTTCCATGCAATCATGGAGTATTAGACCGGTTATACCCATTAACAATTACATCTACCTTGCTTTTTAATTTTTTGCGCTATTCTCGTTATATACAGCTGGTTGTTGCCATCAACGAGCACAGGAGCTAATCATGGACGGAGGCGGAAGTATAGGAGGCGTGGGCGGCGCTGTCGGAAGCGTCGCTAGCATGGGCCCTCTCGGGGGCATAACTAGTCTTGGCGCGGCTCCCGCAGCAGCGCCCCCGTCAAGCGTCGCTGCACCACCCCCGGCCTCGAGCCCTGACAGCGTGGTCTCGATCTCCACCACAGGACGTACCGCACTAAGTAGCGAAGCACCTGCCATAGCAAACGTCACTACTACCAACGGCAGCGTTCCCACCGCTTCACTGAGTCAGGTTAATTCCAGTGCCACGCAAGATGCCTATACGGCCCTGGAACGTGACGTTCTCGAAATAAACCATATGGACGAACTTGTCGCCGCACTATTGCTGGCACTCCTCCTTCGTCACGATAATAAGGCATGACCTGGCGATGTTGGTCACCCTCGCGCCTCCCGCACCCACAGTGCAGCAAGCACTGCGCCACCCGCGTGTAGTACAGCTGGCAGCCAGTCTTGATATTGACCTGAACAACACAGAGAATCAGCGCGCTCTGCAGGCTACAGCGCAGGCCTTGTTACAGAAAATTGCGCAAGAACGCCCGCCGCAACAACAAATGCCACTGGACACCCTCTCATCTCAAAGCCTCTCCCCTTTTGTCCGCCGGGCAATCGAGGCTTACCTTGAAGTAGCTCAAATGTGACTAACAAGGCGGCATTCCACAATTTGAATGCGCGCCCAAGAAAACACAACACAGCGAAACACCCGCCGAACGATCGCACCAAGCAGTTGAATCCACAGCAGGAATCGAACAGTCAAGTCGGATCAGCCGATTGCCACGCCCGCCGCCTTGAGTTGCGCCACAATATCAGCATGGACGGGTACGCCTTCACGCCGATTTTTTGCCGCTTCTCGCCATCCACGTTCACCAGGCCACTGGAAATGCTCTGTTTCGGAACTGGCATGCTCTTTCAACCAGGATAACAACGTGCTTGTTCGTTCGGCAAAGGTTGCCGGGTCAATAAAAGCGGCCACATCCAGCACAACAAACAACTTGCTCGATTCGGCATCCAGTCCGCTGGCATCGTACTCACGCAGTTCATGATCGAGCATTCCACCCGCAAGTGCGGCAGTCATCAACTGCATCATCAAGGCCAAACCTGATCCTTTATGCTCGCCCATCGGCGAAACAGCTCCCTTCAAGATGGCTGCAGCATCGCTGCTCGGCTTGCCTTGCGCATCGAAACCCCAATTGGACGGAATCGCCCGGCCTTCTCGCAACCAGGTCGCCACCTTACCAACGGCAGCCTGGCTCATCGCCATATCCAGCACAATGGGCTGATCCGCATCAACACCCGGCAAGCCGATTGCAAGCGGATTGTTGCCGATCACCGGCTTGCCCGCGCCCCATCCGGCCATCGAGGTAATGGCATTGGTCAGACATATCCCGATCATTCCAGCCTGAGCGGCTCGAGCAGCATAAGCATGAGCGCGCCCCCAGTGACTGGTATGCGTGGCAAGGCAAGCACCGATTCCAAAGGTTTTGGCGCGCGCAATGGCCTGCTCCACGGCTTTCAGACAGATAAAGCGACCAGGACCACGATCGCCATCGATCACGCAAACCGCTGCATGATCACGCACGATGCGCCATTGCGGCACTGCTTTGACGCGTCCTTCTTGCAAGCCTTTCAGTAAATGAGGCACACGGCCAACACCGTGAGACGGCACGCCCAACAGATCGGCTTCGACAGCAAGTTCCGCTTCGATCGCGGCAATTTCCGCCGGCACACCTTCATTTTCCAGTCGGGTACGCAGCAAGCTCACAAAATCGTCAAAGGGAATACGCAAAGGGGTCGTCATGACAAATCCTTCGAAAAGAGGCCACTAGGATATAAATAATTCCCCAGCGATACCAGAATTAATCTCCAAAAAGAAACCCCGCCATGGCGGGGTTTCAGCAGTTCCTTCCGAATAATCGGATTCAAACATCCCGACCTTCCGGAATTCCTTCATGACTTGCCGATTTGCGCGGCAAAATCATATTCAGGATGATGGCAAACAAGCTCACCAGACCCACGCCAGTCAGTGCGAAGGAACCGAATTTGAGGGTCAGCCCGCCAATACCGCAAGTCAATACCACAGCCACGATCACCAGATTGCGCGGTTCCATCAGATCGACCTTGGCATCGACCAGCGTCTTGAGACCAATGCCGGCAATCGTGCCGAACAACAGCACCATGATGCCCCCCATCACCGGCATCGGGATCGATTGCAGCAGGCCGTTGAACTTGCCGAAGAAGGCCATGCAGATCGCAAAAATGGCAGCCCAAGTCATGGTGACCGGGTTGAAGTTACGAGTAATCATCACCGCACCTGTGACTTCGGCATAGGTGGTGACGGGCGGGCCGCCAATCAGGCCGGCGACGCAGACACCCAGTCCGTCACCCGCCAAGGTGCGATGCAAGCCAGGAGACTTGGTGTAATCCTCTCCCGTTACGCCACCAATCGCCATCACGCCACCCACATGCTCGATGGCCGGAGCGATGGCCACCGGCAACATGAAGAGGGCTGCATACCAATTCACTTCCGGGGCAATGAAATGCGGCATGGCAAACCAGGGCGCATTAGCCACTTTGGCAAAATCAACGAAACCGACAAAGCTGGCCACGATGTAACCGACCACGACACCCGCCAGAATCGGCACCAACCGGAACATGCCTTTGGCATAAATCGCCACCACGATGGTGGTTGCCAATGCAATGCCCGCCAAGAGCAACGACGTTTGGTAATCCATGACCTGCTTGCCACCCGCCTGCCCCATCGCCATGCCGGCAGCCACCGTAGCGACAGTCAAACCAATAATCATGATAATCGGGCCGATCACCACCGGTGGCAAAAGCTTGTGCACGAACTCAATGCCGCGCCAGCGAATCAGTGCGGCAAAAACAAAGTACATGAAACCGGCTGCGAACAAACCAAACTGCGTCGCGCCCTGCCCCCAGGTTTGCATGCAATAGATGATCGGCGCGATGAAGGCAAAGGATGAGCCGAGGAAAATAGGCACTTTACGGCCGGTACAGGCCTGGAACAGCAAGGTGCCGATCCCGGCGCCAAGCAAGGCCATGGCCGGGTTAAGGCCAGTCAGCAAAGGCACCAGCACCAGTGCGCCAAAAGCGACGAACAGTATCTGCGCGCCGGAGATGGCTTGTTTCAAGGTCGCAAACATTATTACTCCCTTACGGTTGGAGGAGAGAAGGAATCAAAGAAAACCCGCTTTTCTGGTATGTATATTCCGCTTACGCCATCAGGCGAGCGAGCCAAAGCAGGTTGCGGAAGGATGGAGTGCAGGAACCGGAATGCACATGCGGGTACATGAGGATTCCGAGCACCGCCCGACCACAAGATGCGAAGGCACAGCCGCCTGATTATTTGGTGCCGAAAATCTTGTCGCCGGCATCGCCCAACCCCGGAATGATGTAGCCGACTTCGTTCAGATGACTATCCAGCGCCGCGGTCACGATCTCGACATCCGGATGCAGCTCGTTCACAAGCTTCACTCCCTCTGGTGCGGCGACCATCACGATGGCCTTGATCTGCTTGCAGCCATTGCGCTTGAGCATGGTAATCGTCGCCGCCAGCGAGCCGCCGGTGGCCAGCATCGGATCGATAATCAACGCAATGCGTTCGTCCAGGCTGCCGACGAATTTTTCGAAATAGGGCTCGGGCTGCAGGGTTTCGTGATTGCGTGACAGGCCCACCACGCTGATCTTGGCCGAAGGCACCAGATCGAGCACGCCATTGAGCATGCCCAAGCCAGCGCGCAGAATCGGCACTACAGTCAACTTCTTGCCCTTGATCTGGCGTACCTTGACCGGGCCACACCACCCCTGGATTTCGACTTCTTCAGTTTCCAGATTACGAGTGGCTTCATAAGCCAGCAGGCGTGCCAGCTCTTCAGTCACAATCCGGAACTTGTTGGTACTGACATCCGATTCGCGCAGCAAGGACAATTTATGCTGCACCAGCGGGTGATCGACGACGGTAACTTTCATGGCGACACCTTTTCAAAAGCAAACCGTCCGATTCTAGACGATTGCCATTTATCCGCCATTGCTACTTCCGCCAATCAAACCCAATAGTATTAGCGGAACATGAAATACACAGCACCAACCATACAGCAACCCGCCCACAGGAAATCCCACTTGAATGGCTGATCCATGTAGAACACCGCAAAGGGAATGAATACGGAGAGAGTAATGACTTCCTGGATGATTTTGAGTTGTGCAAGGGAGAATGTACCGAAACCGAGACGGTTGGCCGGAACCTGCAACAAGTATTCAAACAAGGCAATTCCCCAACTCGCCAATGCCGCCAATAGCCAGGGTTTACTATGAACATGCTTAAGATGACCGTACCAGGCAAAGGTCATGAATACATTAGATGCGATCAACAGCGGTATGGTAAAAAATGCTGGCGAGAATTGCATGGGACACGGCTCGGGCGCTTTGTTAGAATCGCGGCAGTCTAGCGCTAGAATTCTTTTGAATACACGGAAATCCTTCATGTTGATCCGCCGCATCCTGATCTGCTTGCCCTTTTTGATATCTTTGTCCGCCTTTGCTGGCGAGGCTGAAGATATTCAGCAGTTGCTCAAGAACCGACAGCTCCCGCAAGCACTGGAACGCGCCGACAAATTTATCGCAGCCAATCCCAAGGATGCGCAAGTACGCTTTCTGAAAGGCATTATTCAGACCGAGCAAGGTCAGCCGGCCGAAGCAATCAAGACATTTTCTGCCTTGGCAGCGGACTTTCCGCAATTGCCCGAGCCCTACAACAATCTCGCTGTGCTTTATGCTCAACAAAACCAGTTCGACAAGGCCCGCGCGGCATTGACCATGGCCATCCAGACCAACCCGTCCTACGCCATTGCACACGAAAATCTGGGTGATCTCTACGCCAAAATGGCTTCGCAGGCCTACGACAAAGCCTTGCAACTGGAAAATGGCAACGCCAATGTTCAAACCAAGCTCACATTGATTCGTGAGTTATTCAGCAAAACACCGCAGGTCGCCGGCGCCAAGCCGCTTGCACCAACAAGCAAACCGGTTGTTGTGGTCCAAGCCCCTGCGCCTAAACTCGCACCGCAAGTCAAACCAGCAGCGCCTGCCACGCCAATGCAAACCGCGCCTGCCATAGCTCCCCAACCGGTCAAACCCGTGGCCGCAGTGCAGCAAGCCGCGCCCAGCAAGCCCGTGCCCGCTCCAGCCGATAGCCAGGACGCCGAAAAACAGAAGATTGCCTCAGCAATCAACGCTTGGGCGGAAGCTTGGTCGCACAAGAATGTTAATGGCTACCTTGCCGCCTATGAACACGATTTCCGCGCACCCGGCGGACAAAAATATGCCGACTGGGCCAAAGAGCGGCGCGAGCGCATAACTTCGCCCAAATCGATTGCGGTCAAACTTTCCAATATCAGGGTGGACATCACCAACGATACCTCTGCAAAGGTTCGCTTTCGCCAGAGCTATCGTTCCGATCGTCTTTCCAGCACCACAAGCAAAACCATGCTGATGCAGAAAACCGCAGGTCACTGGCTGATTCATGAAGAACGCACCGGTGGTTAAGGATTAATTACTTGAAACGCAACTTCCATATCCGGCTCAAACGTGCTTTTCTTTTTGCACTGCTGCTTGCGCTTGCGCCTGCGGCTCAGCCTATCATCAGTCAAAATAGCTACACTCCCCGACCACGCAGCGAAATAAGAGGCGTCGCAGCCAAGGGTTCGCCTGAAGAAATGATTGTGGCCGCGATTGACGCCATCCGCGCCGGCCGCACGCAGGATGCCAAAGCCACACTGGATCGGTTGTTGGAACTAGAACCCAACTATCGACTCGCCTATTTGCTGCGCGCCGATCTCTACGCCATGCGCGCCATGCCGCTCACCACGATTGGTGGTGGTGCCAATGCGCCTGCTGATCGACTGGAAGATTTGCGCCGCGAAGCACAGGTCCGCATCAAGCATTACCTGGCACCGCCGCCAAGCCAATCGATTCCCGCCAATCTACTGACATTCGGCCCAGAGCAGAAATATGCCGTCGTGGTGGATGTTTCGGCTTCACGGCTATATCTGTTTGAAAATCATCAAGGCGAACCCAGGCTGGTTACTGACAATTACGTCACCATCGGTAAACTGGGGGCAGAGAAACAACGCGAAGGTGATCAACGCACACCTATCGGCGTGTATTTCGTCACCGGTCAGATGACACGCAATCAACTCGATAAAACCTATGGTGCCCAAGCCGATCTTTACGGCATTGGTGCCTGGCCCATTTCATATCCGAACGAGTGGGACCGGCATGAAGGTCGCACCGGACATGGCATCTGGCTGCATGGCAGTCCGGCGCTGACGTATGCCCGCCCGCCACAAGCATCAAATGGATGCGTAGTTCTGACCAACCCGGAAATGAAGAAAATTGCTGATTACCTTCAGCTTGGCGTCACGCCTGTCGTCATTACCGAACACATTGACTGGGTTTCACATACGGAATGGAAAGCTCGGCAGGAACAGGCTTTAGCACAGATCAACAACTGGCGCAGTGCTTGGGAAAAGCTGGATACCGCCCGTTATCTTGGTTTTTACGATCAACGGTTCCAAAGCGAGGATGGTCAAAGCATCCAGGCCTGGAAGCGTCAAAAAATAGCGGTGAATAACAGCAAACAATGGGCCAAGGTCAAACTGGATGACTTGAGCATTTTCTCGACCGGGGGGGCCAGCCCCTTGCTTGTCAGCAGCTTTTCTCAGGAATACCAAAGCAACAACCTCAACAACCGCATGAAAAAACGCCTGTACTGGAAGCAAGAAAACGGTAACTGGCGGATTGTCTGGGAAGGGGTTGCAAAGAATGGGGCTTGATAGCAGCAAACAATCTTACGCTTGCCCCGGCACTTTCGTTAAATCCACCTAGACCACTTGGCAACCCAACTTCCGGGCTTAAAAAATGAAAAATCCCTCCGTATGACTGCAAAGCTTTTGCAGTCATACGGAGGGATGAGTACTTCGTCAATATTGAAGACCGCTTGATTGATTAGCTGCGCCCCCCCGGCCCCCCCATGCTCCCGGACCATAACCATCCGCATCACAGCCTCGGCCACCGCGCATCATGCCAGCTCTGCCCCCCCACATGGCTTGACGTTCTTCCACGCTGATCTTGCCATCCTTGTTGGCATCCATCCGGTCGAAGCGTTCTGCCGCGAAATCCAAATACTGTTGTTTGGTCTCGACTGCGGAAGCCGCAGCGCCAAAACGAGCACCCGGCCCCGACCGCCCCGCAGCGCGTTCTTGCGCCGTGAGCTTGCCATCTTTGTTGGTATCCAGCGCATCGAAGCGTTCCTCGGCCCATTTCATGTGCTCGGCCTTGGTGATTTCAGCCGGCATAGCCGCGCCAGGACCTGCGCCGCGACCGGGACGGCGAGCAGCCCGTTCTTCCGCCGTGATCTTGCCATCCTTATTGGCATCCATGGAATCGAACTGTTGTTCAGCATATTTCATGTATTGATCTTTGGTCATATCGACCTGCGGGGTCCGCAACCCGGCAGCAATAACCGGATAGGCAAGTGCCAAACTCGCCGTCAGCAGCAGGCTTTTCGTTAACATGTTCATGGTCGTACTCCTTTACAATCCAAGTTTCAAAATCAAATATCGCGCGATTGAGCCATTAACGCGCTCAAGCAGCGTGCGGTTGACATACCCTGTGGATTATTTGAAAGGAACCTCCATGACTTTTGCCGAGACACTCGTCACCCTGCCCGCCATTGATCACCTTGCAGCCATTGAATTATTGCTTGGCGAACGCATCGTGGGGCGCATCGAGAACAAGCCCGGGCAAGCAGGCAGCGTGCGGGTCTATCACGCGCTGTATCAGGAATTCGGTGCCATTGATGCGCGCGCAGCCGACAAGGGCTTGCGCCTGTACTGCGAACACACGACGGATGCCGAAGCGCATCCGGGAAAACACCCGAATATCGACCGATTGATTGCCATGACCCGTGAAGACCAACCATTGGCCGTGCGCCTGATCAGTCAATGACCGCCCACCAAACCTGACCGTAGAATCGAAAACCACAGCCGAGATTGCACGTCAGTCGGAATCGTTTCCGCGCCGACGCTTCTCGCTCTTTCGCTCGGCCACCAACTCTACCCTGCCATCGGCATTCTGCTGCTCCAGACGCACAGTGAATCCCCATAGATAGGACACATGCTCGAGCACCGTTGCACAAGAATCGCCCAGCGGCCGGCGTTGATGCATGAAATGGCGCAAGGTCAACGAACGGTCGCCGCGCAGATCCACGTTCCATACCTGGATATTCGGTTCGCGACTGCCCAAATTGTATTGTTCGGAAAGTTGCTGACGCAGGGTACGGTAACCTTGTTCGTCATGGATCGCATCGATTTTCAGCTTGCTGCGATTGTCGTCGTCGAGCACTAAAAACAGGCGGAATTCACGCATTAGTCTTGGGGAAAGGTACTGGGCAACGAAGCTCTCATCCTTGAAATTTTGCATGGCAAAGTCAAAGGTTTCACGCCAGTTCGAGCCCGCGATATCGGGAAACCATACCCGATCTTCATCGGTCGGCTGCTCGCAAATACGACGCAGGTCGCGCCACATGGCAAAGCCCAGCGCATAGGGATTGATCCCTGAGTAATACGGACTGTTGTAGGGCGGCTGGTACACCACGTTGGTATGCGACTGCAAAAATTCGAGCATAAAGCCGTCGGATAGCTCGCCCTGATCGTAGAGCGTATTGAGCAGGGTGTAATGCCAGAAACAGGCCCAACCTTCATTCATCACCTGCGTTTGGCGCTGCGGATAGAAATACTGGCCGATCTTGCGCACAATTCGCACCACTTCGCGCTGCCAGGATTCAAGCAACGGCGCGTTTTTCTCGATGAAGTAGAGCAGATTTTCTTCAGGCTCCTCGGGGAAATGTTTCTCTTCCCTGAGTTCTTCCGCTTCCCGTCGCGGCGGCAGGGTTCGCCACAGGTCGTTAACCTGTGCCTGCATGTACTCCTCGCGCTCTTTCTGGCGCAGCGTTTCTTTTTCCAGCGATTGTTTCGGTGAGCGTTTGTAACGGTCGACGCCCAAGTTGAGCAAGGCATGGCAGGCATCCAGCAAGCGTTCAACCGCATCGACGCCGTGCCGTTCTTCGCATTGAGCTATGTAGTTCCGTGCGAATACCAGGTAGTCGATGATTGCGTCTGCACTGGTCCATTGTTTGAACAGGTGGTTGCCCTTGAAAAAGGAATTGTGCCCGTAGGCCGCATGGGCGATGACCAGCGCCTGCATCGGCAGCGTGTTTTCATCCATCAAGTAAGCGATGCATGGATCGGAGTTGATCACTATTTCATAGGCCAGCCCCATCTGCCCGCGTTTATAGCGGTTCTCCGTCGCCAGGAAATGCTTGCCGAACGACCAGTGATGGTAATAGACCGGCATCCCGATCGAGGCATAGGCATCCATCATTTGTTCGGCACTGATCACTTCAAGCAGATGCGGGTAACAATCCAGCCCATAAGACTTTGCGACGCGGCCGATTGCTTCGTCATATTGGGTGATCGCCTCGAAACTCCACTCGGAGCCAGTCGGCAAGAGGGAAGCAGATGCCTTTTTCATGTTGGCTCCTAGGCTCGCCGTTTGAACAGATCACGGAAGACTGGGTAAATATCGGTCACATTGCCAATTCGCCGCATGGCGAATTGATCGGCATGCGTTGCTTGCAGCTTAGCGTATTCCTCCCAAAGATTTTGCTGCGCATCTTCAGTGATCTCGATATAGGCGTAGTACTGGCAGACTGGTAGTAGTGCTCCTTCAAGAAGCTCGCGACAACGAGGCGAATCATCGTCCCAATTATCGCCATCAGAAGCCTGAGCACCGTAGATATTCCAGAGACTGCTCGGATAACGTTCGCGAATAATGTCGTGCATCAGCGCCAGCGCACTGGAAACGACGGTGCCGCCGGACTCGCGCGAGGTAAAAAAATCATCCTCATCCACCTCGGTGGCGACCGTGTGGTGACGAATAAAGACCACGTCGATGTGTTCGTAGTTACGCGTCAGGAAAAGGTACAGCAGCATGAAAAAACGCTTGGCGATGTTTTTCCGCCCTTCGTCCATCGATCCGGAAACGTCAAGCAGACAGAACATCACTGCCTGCGTAGTGGGCTGCGGCACGCGAACACGGGCGTTGTAGCGTAAATCGAAGGTATCGATGAAGGGAATCGCTTCGATTTTGCTACGCAAATGGCTAATTTCGCGGCGAAGACGCTCAATCTCCGCCTCGTCATCCTGCTGCGGATTCTCAAGCAACGCCTTGAGTTCTGCTTCGAGCACACGCAGGCGTTTTCCGTAAGGGCCACCAATAGCGATTCGTCTGCCGGCCGCACCGCGCATGGTACGTTCCAGATTGATATTGGTCGGTACGCCACTCTGCGCATAACCGGCGCGCACGGTACGGTACTGCTCGATATGCGCCAATTGGCGCTTGATCAGATTGGGCAAAGCCAACTCATCGAAGAAAATGTCGAGAAATTCCTCGCGGGTCAGCGTGAACACGAATTCGTCCAAGCCCTCGCCATCCTGGCTCGCCTGACGACCGCCCTGCCCGCCGGCACCGCCTTGCGGGCGATCGACCTGATCGCCGCTGCTGAAACGGTCATTCCCAGGGTTGACAATTTCGCGTACCCCGCCGTGACCATGGGTGAACTGCGGCTCGGCAATATCCTTGCCGGGAATACCGATCTTTTCGCCGTTGTCGAGATCACGCACGCCGCGGTGATTGATGGCATCGGATACCGCTTTGCGGATTTGCCCCTTGAAACGCCGGATGAAGCGGCTGCGGTTAACCGAGCTTTTGTTCTTGCTGTCGAACCGGCGGTCTACGATGCGCACGGTCATGAAGATCTCCCTTGGCGAAGCTTTTCAACCTATCCCGAAAATCCTTTTGGGGATGAAGGTGCGGAGATCACAGAGAAAGCGATAAGTTCGTCGCCTTGCATTCTCCGCACACGCCGCTCCCAAGAAGCACTTCCTGCAGGGACAGTTCTCCGTGGTTCAATGGCCGGTTCATCACGAAGATTTCCGCACCCGCAAATACCATTCGCACAACAGCCGGACCTGTTTCTCGGTGTAGCCCTTGGCAATCATGCGATTGACGAAGTCCTTGTGTTTCTTCTGGTCTTCGCCACTGGCCTTGGTATTGAAGGAAATGACCGGTAACAGTTCTTCAGTGTTGGAGAACATCTTCTTCTCGATCACCGCGCGCAGTTTCTCGTAGGAGGTCCAAGCCGGATTCCTGCCTTCATTCCGGGCACGGGCACGCAACACAAAGTTCACCACCTCGTTACGGAAATCCTTCGGGTTAGAGATGCCGGCAGGTTTCTCGATCTTTTCCAACTCGTCATTGAGTGCGCTGCGATCAAGCATTTCACCAGTATTGGGATCGCGGAATTCCTGGTCCTGAATCCAGAAATCGGCATACTGGACATAGCGGTCGAAAATGTTCTGGCCGTACTCAGAATAGCTTTCGAGATAGGCGGTCTGGATCTCCTTGCCAATAAACTCGGCATAACGCGGCGACAGATACTCCTTGATATAGCGCAGGTATTTTTCTTCCAGCTCGGGCGGAAATTGTTCCTGCTCGATCTGCTGCTCCAGCACGTACATCAGGTGCACTGGATTGGCTGCCACTTCACGGTGGTCGAAATTGAATACCCTCGATAGTATTTTGAAAGCAAAGCGGGTCGACAACCCAGTCATCCCTTCATCCACGCCGGCATAGTCGCGGTATTCCTGATAACTCTTCGCCTTCGGGTCGGTATCCTTGAGGTTTTCGCCATCGTAAATGCGCATTTTCGAGAAGATGCTCGAATTTTCCGGTTCTTTCAGCCGCGACAGCACGGAAAACTGCGCCATCATGTTCAGCGTATCCGGTGCACAGGGGGCTTGATCAAGCGAGGAATTAACGAGCAATTTCTCGTAGATGTGGGTTTCATCGGAAATACGCAGCGAGTAAGGCACCTTGACGATATAGATACGGTCAAGGAATGCCTCGTTGTTGCGGTTGTTCTTGAACGACAGCCACTCCGCCTCGTTCGAGTGCGCCAGAATCAGGCCGTCGAACGGGATCGCCCCAAAACCCTCGGTTCCCTTGTAGTTGCCCTCTTGTGTCGCGGTCAGCAATGGATGCAATACCTTGATTGGCGCCTTGAACATTTCAACAAACTCAAGTACGCCACGGTTTGCCAGGCACAGTCCGCCGGAATAGGAATAGGCATCCGGATCATTCTGCGAAAAAGTTTCCAGCTTGCGGATATCGATCTTGCCGACCAGCGAAGAGATATCCTGATTATTCTCGTCACCAGGTTCAGTTTTCGAGACTGCAATCTGTGACAATACGGAAGGATACAGTTTGACCACGCGAAACTTGGTAATGTCGCCGCCAAACTCATGCAGACGCTTGACTGCCCACGGGCTCATGATGGTATTGAGATAGCGGCGTGGAATGCCATAGTCGGCTTCCAGCAAATCGGCGTCTTCCGCGGGATTGAACAATCCGAGTGGCGACTCATGCACCGGCGAACCCTTGATCGCGTAGAAAGGCACCTTCTCGATCAGGTATTTGAGTTTCTCGGCGAGAGAGGACTTGCCTCCACCGACGGGGCCAAGCAAATAAAGAATCTGCTTCTTTTCTTCCAGCCCCTGGGCCGCGTGGCGAAAATAAGAAACGATATGTTCGATCACCTCTTCCATGCCATACAGATCACGGAAAGCCGGATAGCGTCGCAACATCTTGTTGGCAAAGATACGTGAGAGACGGGGATCGCTGCGCGTATCCACCATTTCAGGTTCCCCAATGGCCTCCAGCATGCGTTCAGCAACACTGGTATAAGCCGAGCGATCGTGCTTACACAGATCCAGGTATTCCTGAACGGTCATTTCCTCTTCTTGAGCCGCCTCGTAGCGACTTTGGTAGCGGGCGAAGATCGACATGTCGTTTCTCCTTGGGCGAGGGCACAACGTTTTGCCTGTTAGAGCTGCATCTTCTGAAAAGGTTTTCGACTTATCTGTCGCGTGAGGTGACGATTGTTAGGAAATATTCCCGAAGATGGTAGCTATCTCTGTCATTGCCAACTTTACCGGCACATAGTGCTTGTCCACGCATGAGCACTGGCTTTGCGACCGGCTCCTTTTCGCTCAAGACCCGCACAAATATTTTGTCAGCGAATTCAACCAAGGGCCGTCAACGCAACCACTTTCTTACAGCGGATACTTTAGCTATATCACATCGGACGATGGTTTGCTTCACAAATGACATCCATTATCATTCACTCGCATCCGTGCTTCACATTCAAGCCAAGCAACGCTGCTGTTTTTTCAGCACCAGTCCCTTTCCGATAAACATCGGTGTAGCCTTATACAGAAGGAGAAGAGAATGGAAACCCAAATTCATGCCCTGAGTGATCTTTTCCGCCAACTCGGTCTGTCAGACGAGGGATCAAGTATCGAACAATTTATCGCGAAGCACCGTCCGTTACCCAAAGAGGTGGCACTGACGGATGCTGCGTTCTGGACACCAGTTCAGGCACAGTTTCTTCGCGAAGAAATCAGCATGGACGCGGACTGGGCAGAGATCATCGACTCGTTAGATGCCCGCCTGCGGGAATAACGACGTCAAGCCAGAAGGTCGTGCACGCAAATCCACAAAGAGGAAGTCACTTTGCCAACGCCCATCCGGCACCAGCAGACCGGATGGGGTGGATGAGTTCTCTTCAGCGCGCGGCTTCGCCCACAAAGATTTCGACTCGGCGGTTCATTGCACGACCGGCTGCGGTCGAATTGTCGGCAATCGGTTCGTGCGAGCCGCGACCGTCAATACTGATACGGTTCATCGCCACACCGCGCGCCACCAGGTAGTCGCGCGTAGCGTTGGCACGATTGACTGAAAGCGGATCATTGATGGCATCCGAGCCGGTACTGTCGGTATGGCCGATGATTTTCACCGTCGTCACCGGGTTTTGATTCAAGGTCGAAGCAAAGCGATCCAAAACAGGACGCAGATTTGGCTTGATGTCGTAACGCCCGGTATCAAAAGAGACATCGCTCGGAATATCCAGCTTGAGTTGATTGTCTGCCGTCTGGCTGACGTTGACTCCTGTGCCTTTGGTGGCTTGCTCCATGGCTGCTTTTTGTTCCTGCATATGCTGTGACCACAGATAGCCCCCACCGGCACCCAGTGCCGCGCCCAAAGCTGCGCCAGTCGCAGTGCTCCTGCCAGGATTCCCGCCCGCCGTCACTCCGCCAAGTACTGCCCCGGCCAGAGCACCGATAGCGGCACCGGTACCTGTGTCGCGTTGGGTTTCATTCATATTGGCGCAGGCGGAAAGGCCCCCGGAACCAATGACAATAGCAGCGAGGGTAACAACGATCTTGTTCATATTCTGATCTCCATGGGTACTTCAGGCTTTTCATTATAGGTTAGTAATTGCCATGTCTAACCACATGGCAATTCACGTCTGACTATCCCGGTAGCAGTTTGGTTTCCATCGATATCCAGGGTATTTGTGCATGGTGCTAGATATGGCATTTCCGTGATGCAATCAGATTTCACTGGTCTCTTCCAAGCATTCTGAATTCACATTGCGGCAGAGGAATCACCACCCCCTGTGCACTGAAGGTTTCCAATATCGTTTTATTGACCTCGCCTACCGCCGCTTCGTAGTCATGCACATTCACCCATGGTTTGACGCTGATCGTGACACTCGACTCGGCGAGTCGTGTCACACCCAAAATTGGTGATGGCTCTCGAAGCACGCGGGAATTGGCCTGCAGAATGTCCGTAATCAGGCTCAAGGTCCTATCGATATCCGTACCATAGGAAACTCCAACTGCCAGGTTTAACTGCCGTATCCGGCCATAATTATGAAGAATCTCGCCGACGATTTTGCGATTCGGAATTACCACCTTTGATTGGTCCGTGTGACCTAAAATCGTGCTAAACAGACTGATATCGAGCACCTCGCCTTCTTCCTTGGCAATGGAAATGTAATCACCCACATGAAACGGTCGGGTGAAGATAATGGTCAGCCCAGCCGCGAGATTGCCGAGAATGCCCTGCATCGCCAGTGCCACGCCAGCGCCCGCCACGCCAAGACCGGCAATGAGAGGCAATAGTTCGATCCCCAGATTCTGCAACGCCATGATTGCGAACAATCCCAAAACCAGAATTTGGGCAATGCGTACCAACAGAGCACGCACCGGCACTTCAAGCTTCAATCGCACAAGCAAGCGTTCTAGCAAACTCCCCACCCAGCGCCCAACCATATAACCAGCGGCAAGAATGATGATCGCCACCATCAGTTTCGGCCCGAACCTGACCGCCATATCCAGAGCTGACGCTTTTACCTGATCGAGTGACTGAAGCGAGCTATCCATGAAACATCCTTCCCTTCGGCAGTATGAATTTGCCTGTCACTTCAATATAGCGAATCCAGGCTGCTGAAACCGATAGACTGAGGAACCTAGCTCAGGGCAGTCCAATAACCTGAAGAATTGACTGTCCGGCCAAGGTTCTGTTGACACTCGCGTGCTGAAACGGTCAACTGCTTACCATCGCAAGGCGAATAGGGGCATTTTTGCAATGAAAATTCTTTTCTTGGGTGCGGGCGGGGTGGGTGGTTATTTTGGCGGTCGACTGATGGAATCCGGGGCAGATGTCAGCTTCCTGGTTCGCCCCGGTCGCCATGCGCAATTGGTCAATGAGGGCTTGCGAATCGAAAGTCCGCATGGAAATTTTACACTCAAGGTGAACAGCGTGACCCGGGAAACCGTCACGCCCATCTACGATATCGTGGTCATGGCACCCAAAGCTTACGATCTGGACGATGCAATCGTATCAATCAGACCAGCCGCAGGACCCAAGACATTCATTTTGCCGCTCCTCAACGGACTGGCGCATATGGATACGCTGGATGATCAGTTTGGACGTGATCGTGTGCTGGCTGGCGTCGCACACATCGCCGCCGTGATGAATACCGAAGGTACGATCAAACAGCTTACTGAATTGCACATGCTCACGGTGGGTGGGCGAGACACGGAAACCCAGGCCGTTGCTGACCGTTTTATCAAGCTTTGCAGTGCAGCCAAATTTAACAGCCGGCTGGCTCCAAGCATCGAGAATGTTCTTTGGGAAAAGTGGACTTTCCTGGCTACCCTGGCAGGCATCACGACACTGATGCGCGGCTCCGTTGGCCAAATCATGAATGCGACGCACGGCGATCAGTTAGTGCGAACCCTGTATTCAGAGTGCCTTGCTGTTGCAGCTGCCTGTGGCGTACCGGTCGGCGCACCGGCCCAGTCGCTTGCGCTCGATACACTCACCAAGCGGAACTCGACATTTACCGCCTCTATGCTGCGGGACTTGGAAAGCGGCTATCGCACGGAACATGATCACATCCTGGGTGAAATGCTCAAGCGCGCAGCCAATCATGGCCTGGCTACCCCAATCCTTGCCGCTACTTATGCCAACATGCAGATCCGGGCCCAGTTGGCCACATAACCGCCTTTATGGGGCTCGGACCTTGGCTTAACTTGACCAACTTATCGGACAGAGCAGCCCAGTGAGGAAAGCAACGGCACTCCTGTTTTTAAAGATGGGTCCATCCACTGATTTCAACCGGATTCGCCCTAACTCAGCCTATCGCGGAGGAATCAATCTTAGTCGTGATGCGGTATCTTGCTTTCTTCAAAACTGCGTATCTCAAACAGGGCATCGCTCAGACTCATCTCGCCAGCCCGCAAGAGTTTGCCAACCAGATGCTCGGTCACCGGTTTGAGACGAGCCAGCACGTCCTTGGTTTCTCCGTACAAGCGCTCGCTCTGCGCCTCCATGATGCTGCGTGTTTCCTCGTCCAATTCGCGACCGCTGCCATGACCTGCCGTGGAGAGAGCGCCGTAATTCAGACGCGTCTTGCGATACATGCCCATTTCGCCAACTGCATGGTGCAACAGCTTCGTGACGCGACCGATGTCGTTATGCGCCCCGTTGGTTGTACCTTCCTCGCCAAAGAACAATTCTTCGTTGGCCATTCCGCCGAGCAGCACGCGTACATCGTGTTCGATATCGCCCTTGGTCTTGAGCAGGTTGGCTCCCTGCTTATGGAAGACAAAACCTAATGCATTATTACGTGCACTCGCTTTGAGAGAAATCTTGATCGTCTTCATGTCGGCCAGTATCTGCTCCCAGTTGCCGTGGGTCCGCTCGCGTTCGTTTGCAAAATCCACCAGGAAATGACCCCATTCGTGCACGGCGATAATGCGCCGGTCGCGCTCGCGTTCATCAGTCGTGTCGGAATTGACGTTACCGACCAGCAAGCGTTCAGCAGCTTGCATCAAGGTATCGGCTCCGATCATGTCGCCTGCCTGCACCGCCGTGATACCTGCCTGATTGACGATAGTCTCCAGATCAGCAGGACTACGCCCTTCTGTCACGGCCACCAGATGGCGCAGATCCAGATCGGGTAGCACCTTGTCGGCACGCTGACCCAGGTAATGATTGATGATCGCCAGCCGCTCCTCCCGGTTGGGCAAGCGAAAATCCACCTTCATCTGGAAACGGCGCGACATGGCCTCGTCCATTTCCATGGTTTCACTGTTGAAGTTGCTGGCCACGATCCAGATGATCTCGGTATCTTTTCGGCTACGCACGCCGTCAAGCACCGACAACAGTGTGTTTGCGGTATCGTCATCAAACTTGCGATGCCCTCCGCGTTTCATGAAAAGATCCTGCGCCTCGTCGAGAAAAACAATGCAGCGCTTGCGCCGCTTGGCCATCGAAATGATGCGGCTAAGCGTATTCGAGCCTCCGCCTACGTAGCCCGTTTCCAGGTTTGCTGCAGAGTGGAACAAGATGGGCAACCGCAGTTCCTTGGCCAAGTAACTGGCCAGTTTTGTCTTGCCAGTCCCTGCCGGACCGCTGAACATCACATTGAACGGTTTGATGATGCCGTACTCGGCATACTCGGCACGGCGCTGATACTGGTCCTTGATCTGCGCCACCTCGGTTTTGATGTCGTCCATACCGACCAGGTCATCGATTGAGCCGCTGACCAGAGCCGGCTCGATAAACTTGAGAGACTTGTACTGCCCCTTAAGTTGCAGGAACAGAAAAGTCATCAGGCCGAGCATCAGGCCGAGCGATAGCAGACCACTGACGGCGGCCTTCCAGCTATCCTTCTCGGACAGTGGGCGAGCGCTCGCAAAGCGCTGGTCAAGGCGATCAAGAAGTGCAGCACTGCCAACCCCCAACTCGCCGCGAGGAATAAAAACCAGCTTGCTGCCCCACGGCGCATTGACCGCCTTATCGGTGAAGATTCTGGTTTCCATGTCGCTGGGATAATACGCGTACTGCTTACCCTGCGATTCGACCAGGACGATACGTTCCGATACATTCCACATCAGGGGTCGGTAGATCACTGTGATACGTTCAACCGGCTTCGTTTCCAGAAAGTTCAGCATGGCGCCCGTGCCGAACACCACGGGCAGCTTGTCATTGAACGCCCACACGCCCTCACCAGACGGCCCCGTAACGGTCATGGCCTTGATTTGCTCAGCCAAGGCAGCCTGCTTCTGGTTAAGGTTGTACGAATAAATGCCAGTGACCGGAATCAGAACAACAAAGAACAAGACGGCCAGTTTGACCAGCATCCGCTGGACCACAAACCAATCCTGCAGCCGACCAACGGTCTTCTTGATGGCAAGCCACACCCCGTTGGGAGGCCGCGCTGCATCACTCGGTTTCGATAAGTCAGACATATCCGTCTTTTTAATAAGATATGCGCTGCGCCATGTTGAAGAATCCGCACACGTTCTTCATTGTCGCAACGGGCATAAGCCTCTTTTTGACAGCATTCTGGGCAAGAGTCTTAAAAGAAGCGCCAGAGGTTATTTGAGTCTAATCCAAGTTTATAGGTTCCGCTTTCCATCTCTTGCAGCGCTTTCAGCGAGCCCGTTTATGATGACTTGTTTATGTTATGGCCCCCCAAACTTGGCCGTTGACCTACTTTCAAGCCAGTAGCAAGAACGCTGGAAACGCTGACGTGTGCACACGAATCAGCAGAACTGCAGAAAACAGGCAGGCATGCAGAGATGTGGAGAAAACCAATCTCCTGCACGCCTTGCCTTTAATTGGCTCGCGTCATTCCAGGCCACAACCGCACAGCCAGCGCAGAAAGTGTCGAGGTTGTCGCAAGAATAGTTACCGCCATCCACCCCCATTGCGCCAGTAGCAGGCTGCCCAATGCCGCACCGATAGCCATGCCAATGAACATTCCGACGAACAACACGGCATTCAGACGACTTCTCGCTGCCGGTTCAATGCTGTAAATGATGGTTTGATGCGCAATCAATGTGGCCTGAACGCCCAGATCGAAGCCAATGGCACTAGCCACCAGAAGCCATAGCTGGGCATGCGCCCCCATGAGTGGAGATAAAGCCATGGCTGCAAAAGATAGCGCTGTTAATCCTGAGCCTAATCGCGTGACAAGCTCTGGCCCGCGCCGGTCAGCAATACGGCCAGCGATGGGGGCTGCCAACGCACCGGCGGCACCCGCCAAACCAAATGCGCCAGCAGCGGCACTGCCAAGATGGAACGGGGCACCGTGCAACATGACCGCCAATGTGGACCAGAAGGCGCTGAATCCCACCGAGATCAACCCTTGTGCCAACGCTGCACGACGCAAAGCACCGTGGCGTTGCCAAAGCTGGCCCAGCGATCCAAGCAGCGCAGTGTATGCCAATTGCGTGGTCGGTTTAAACTTGGGCAAACCCCGCCAGATTGCTACCCAAATCAGCGCAATACTGGCTGCGGCCCCCACGAACATGACACGCCAACCAAAGTGGTCTGCGACAAAACCGCTGATCACGCGCGATAGCAGAATACCCAGCAACACCCCGGTCATGACGGTGCCCACCACTTTGCCACGATGCGACTCTGGTGCGAGAGTGGCTGCAGCGGGAACGATATCCTGGGCCATGGTGGCGGCCAAGCCGATGGCTAGGCTGGCGACCAGCAGACTCCCGATGCTAGGCGCAGAGGCAGCAAGTAACAACGCTGCTATCAGCGCAGCTCCCTTGACCAGAATAATCCGGCGCCGATCATACCGATCGCCCAACGGCGCCAGCAGCAAAATACCCAGCGCGTAACCCAATTGGGTAAGCGTAGGGACCAAACCTACTGCACGATCGGAAGCACCAATGCTTGCACCCAGCACACCGAGCATAGGCTGACTGTAATACAAAGAAGCCACAGCCAGCCCCGCCCCCGTGGCAAGCAAAAGTACGAGTAGTGCAGGCAAATTAGTACTGGCGTTGTTAACTATGGCCACGGAGGAGTGCGGCGCAAGCGCAATTTCGCCACTTGCATTCGTATTTTGTATGGAAGTCATATCGTCCACCTGAGTCGTTGAAACATAGACGCTAGTTTGTACAAGAGTTTAGTTCGACGGTAGTACCGTACCCTGCACATTTGTTATACATTAAGCGTATGACAAGAGCTATTTCACCCACTCAACCAACATCTCAACCATTGACAGGCTCGGTGGATCGCATCGAGCTGATGCAGACTTTCGTACGCATTGTTGAAGCGGGCAGTCTGTCAGCCGCCGCTGCACAAATGAGCACCACGCAGCCCACCATCAGCCGTCGCCTACAGGCACTTGAACGATCACTGGGCCTGCGCTTATTGCAGCGTTCAACACATGGCATGCGCCTCACCGAAGATGGGGAGCGCTGCTTTGCGCGCGCCAAGGAACTACTGGCAAATTGGGAATCCTTTGAGTCCGACTTGCGCGGTGCCGGCGAGGAACCTGAAGGCATGTTGCGCGTGATCGCCCCGCACGCCTTTGGCCAGCAAGCATTGGTCCAGCCTTTGGCGGATTTCATTCGTCGTTTCGAACGCGTATCCGTGGAATGGCTGTTGCATGACGACAACCATGATTTCATCGCGGATGCTATCGACTGCGCCATTCAGGTAGGTGAAGTAAGAGATCCATCCATGGTCGCCATCAAGCTGTCCGAGGTTCCCCGCATTGTGGTGGCATCGCCATCGATACTTAATGGCTTACCCGTGCCAGAGCATGCTTCCGAGTTGGCCAACCTGCCCTGGTTGGCATTACGCACTTACTACCGAAATGAGGTATCGCTGACTCACGCAGTCACGGGTGAAACCCAGCGCATCGCGATTCGCCCCCGCATGAGCACTGACAGCCTTTACGCACTGCGTAGTGCCGCAGTGGAGGGCTTAGGTGTATGTATCGGTTCGGCATGGCTATTATCAGAGGATATTGCCAGCGGGCGGTTGCAGCAGCTGGTACCGCAATGGCAAGCCACCTCGTTACCCGTGTATCTGATCTATCCATATGCGCGCTTCTATCCCGCCAGACTGCGCCGGTTTGTTGAAATCATGCGGGAAGCCATGCCGGCAATCATGGGCAACGTGGTAGCCCAAAGTAACTAACCCACGTAGTTCCGGTACCGATGTAATGAGGGGCCACCGTCATCAACAAGTTTTATTCAACGAGCGGTAACCGTACCAAGGCGAGCACGGATAAAGCGTATGAACATGGGGATAACAATCATTGCACCCAGGACGATCAACATGGCAGTGTTTGGGTTATGAAAATAGGAATTCAGCCGCAAAGTGGTAATTGCAACAACCGCGTAGTAAAGCATGTCACCCGCGATAGCAAAAACCCAACCCAATATAAATCCATGGCCCGCCGCGAGCGCAGAGGCACGACCTGTCATCGGATCGACGCCAAAGGCAATCAGAATGAGCATGAATGGGCTTGAGGCCGTGCCTCCAAGATGCGCCGCGTTCCGGGCCATGGCCGTCTTCATGGCGATGCCGAGGCGGGCCAGGAATGGAATTCTTTTTCCCAGCACCACGAAAAGACGAAGGATTGGTTCAAAGGCAAGGGCCAAGATCACATCTGAAACCAAATAAAGGCCAGCAGTTATCGGCCAAGCCAAGCCATTGGCACTAGCAAGCAATACGCCGGCGGGGATTCCGCCCCCAACCGGGAGAAGGAAAAGCATCAGGACTGGAAACATGATTGATAATTAACCGAATAGAGCCAAAATTTTCCTGGATAGGGGTGACGTCCACCCGGAAACTGAGCAATTAAAATCAGGGACTACCGGAGATGAGGCACTCAAAATCAGTACTGTACTGATTTTGTACTCAGCAGTGCATCGAATTTTAAGTTAATTGAGCAATACAAGACCTGCCGCACCACGCCTTGACACAAATTACCGCCTTATCTGCCCCCTCGCAAAACAAGGCGCGACTAACGCCCCAAAAAGCAAAGGGCCTACGCAGGTAGGCCATTGATTTCGCTTATAATTTTCACCACCGAGAAACTGGTGGGCCCCCCGAGAGTCGAACTCGGCACCAATGGATTATGAGTCCACTGCTCTAACCAAGCATGAGCTAGAGGCCCTTAGAAATTTGAACCCGAATTCATCAGTCAATTACCGATGGAAACGCGTATTTTTCCGAGAGCGCGCATTCTACCAAGACGGACGAATTTTCGCCACGCTAAGTGCTGCTATCCACCCAACCTTCCTTTTCCAGCCGCAGCCAAACCGCTTCTCGCTCATCGTCGGACATTGCCACCCAATTAGCGACCTCGGTAAAACTCCGACCGCAGCCACGGCAGGTTTCATCTCCCAGCGCGGTAGAGCAGCGGGCGATACACGGTGAATCAGGCCGGTTTGCTATGGAGTTCATCCCAGCACTGTGCCGGGCTGCTGCCGTTGAGTCAACCGTCATGCAAGCGTCATCATTTCGACCTAAAACTGTCATGTTGGCGCCGGATGATACGTTCTCATGAACAAAACGGACAATTCCAGCACCCCGGAGGTGCGACTCAAATTCCGCAGCATCTGGATCTCCGATATCCATCTCGGAACTTCTGGCTGTCAGGCGGAGTATCTGCTGGATTTCCTGAAGCACACCGAATCCGAATTTCTCTATCTTGTTGGCGACATCATCGACGGCTGGGCACTCAAACGTTCATGGTACTGGCGCCAGGCTCACAATGACGTGATCCAGAAGCTGCTGCGCAAGGCGCGCCATGGCACCAAGATTACCTACATTCCTGGCAACCATGATGAAGGCGCTCGGCAATTTCTCGGTTTGATGTTCGGGGATATCCGCATCGAGGATGAACTGATTCACACCACCGCAGACGGGCGAAAATTGCTTGTTTTGCATGGTGATCGTTTCGATGGCGTGGTGCAATGCGCCAAATGGCTGGCTATCGTCGGCGACCGACTCTACGACTTCACCCTCACGCTCAATCGCATTTTCAACCGTATCCGTAGCCGCTTTGGCCTGGGGTATTGGTCACTGTCGCAATTCCTCAAACACAAGGTCAAGACAGCGGTGAGCTTCGTTTCCCGTTTTGAAGAAGCCGTGGCAGCCGAAGCTCGAGCACAGGGGCTGGACGGCGTGATCTGCGGCCATATCCATAAAGCGGAAATGCGCGAAGTAAGTGGTGTGCTGTATTGCAACGATGGCGACTGGGTAGAAAGTTTGACGGCGCTGGTCGAACTGGAGAATGGCGAACTCAAGATCGTGCACTGGCAAAAACTTTTCAGCGAACAACAAGCCGCGGCCGCTACCATGCCGCAGATAAAACCGGCCTTGCCGGAAGGAGCTACCGCATGAAAATCATGATCGTCACCGATGCCTGGGAACCGCAAGTCAATGGCGTGGTGCGTACGCTGACACAAACCCGCGCAGAACTGATAAAAATGGGCCACTCGGTCGATCTGCTTTCGCCGCTGGAGTTTCGTACCCTGCCCTGCCCCACTTATCCAGAAATCCGCCTGTCGCTGTTCCCCTATGCCAAGGTCAGCCAGCGACTGAAGGATTTTCAACCGGATGCCATCCACATTGCAACGGAAGGTCCGCTCGGCTTGGCGGCACGCAAATACTGCAAGCGCAACAAGCTGCCTTTTACGACAGCCTACCATTCGCGTTTTCCGGAATATGTACAACTGCGTTTCGGCATACCGCTTTCGATCAGCTACGCCTGGTTCCGTCATTTCCACAATGCAGCCGCAGCCGTGATGGCGCCAACCCGTGTGGTCATCAGCGACTTGGAAGCACGTGGCATCACCAACGTGGCGCTTTGGTCGCGCGGCGTTGATCTCGAAACCTTCAAACCCGGTGATCGTGATCGACTACAAACCCGCAAACCGATTTTTGTCTATGTCGGCCGAGTGGCGGTGGAAAAGAATATTGAAGCTTTCCTGGAGCTCAATCTGCCCGGCAGCAAGTGGGTGTGTGGCGACGGCCCAGCGGCTGCCAGTCTTATTGCCAAATATCCAGACATCAATTGGTTGGGCGTACTCAACCAGCAGGAACTTGCCCGCGTTTACAATGCTGCTGATGTTTTTGTTTTCCCAAGCAAGACCGACACCTTCGGACTTGTACTCCTGGAAGCCATGGCCTGCGGTTGCCCGGTTGCCGCTTATCCAGTCACCGGGCCGATCGATGTGATTGGGTTGGAAGGCCCCGGCGCACTGAAGGATGATCTGCGCGAAGCCTGTCTTGCTGCACTTGAAATCAACCGCGCCGAGGTCCGTCGGTTTTCTGAGCGCTATTCCTGGACCGCTGCCAGTCGGCAATTTCTCTCCCACTTGCACCCTTTCACGACAGAAGCACAACAAGAATTAGCACAACTCATGCAGCCAACCCCTGCCGAAAATCAGGCGTAGTTTATTCCAATTTGGCTTCAACCAAATTGCTCTGTTTGTTAGGACGCTTGACCTGCAAGCCATATCCTGACGATACTGGGGTAGCTCCATCCGGCTATTCAAAATAGTCGATAGTGGGGCTTGCCCGGCGGAGCGTTTATGCACGACCCAAATGATGACTTACAAGCCGAACTGGCCCAACTCAAAGTGCAACTGAGTGCAGTGCAGCAGGAAAACCGTATCCTGAACGAAAAACTTGCTGCGGCACTGGATGGTACAGACCTTTGTCTGTGGCAAGGGCTACCGCAAAGCGGTGAACTGACCGTGTTCAATTTGCAGAATTTTGACGCCGGCGAGATGGCGCCGCATTTTGATCTCTGGCTTGCCAAACTGCATCCCGAAGATCGTGATGCAGCACTTCAAAGTTATGCCAGCCACCTCTCCGGGAACGCCCCATATTACCAAGCGGAATATCGCGCCTTTCGCAAAGATGGTGGAATCACCTGGCTGTGGGACCGCGGTCGTATTGTCGAATGGGATCACCAAGGGCAGCCTTTGCGTATCATGGGCGCCCACCTCGACATCACCCGACGCAAAGAATACGAACATCGCTTGGC
The DNA here is from genome assembly GCA_031291275.1 of Formivibrio sp. Taxonomy (GTDB): domain Bacteria; phylum Pseudomonadota; class Gammaproteobacteria; order Burkholderiales; family Chitinibacteraceae; genus Formivibrio. The sequence goes on along the minus strand of JARLJJ010000133.1, from coordinate 21,199 downwards.
CCATATGGCGCACTTTGACCCGCTCACCGGACTGGCCAATCGTCGATTACTGATTGAAAAACTCCACACAGAAGTGGAACGGACTGAACGGAACAACCAACATTTTGTACTGGCAATGCTGGATGTCGATCATTTCAAGAAATTTAACGACAAGCATGGTCATGAAGTTGGCGACCGCATCCTGATGGCCGTAGCACGGCACATGGAAGCTTCATTACGCGAATATGATGTGTGTGGTCGCTGGGGTGGGGAAGAATTCTTGCTGATCCTGCCGCAAACCACACTTGAACAAGCACATAGCGTCGTTTCCCGGCTTCGGACAGGTATTCCTCATGTATCGATACAGGTCAACAAAAAAGTTCTCTCTGTTACCGTGAGCATTGGCATGACGCAACACCGGGAAGGAGAGAATTTTTCTGATACGCTCAATCGAGCGGATGCCGCGATGTTGGAAGCCAAACGCTGCGGCCGTGATTGTCTGTTGAGTGCATAATCGCGTTCTTGATTTTTTTAGATGCTGCCCATGTTTTCTTTTCTGAATTGCCTCCAGCGTGACAAGGTGCTGTCCGCCCCGCCCATTGCCGATACTCTCTGGCAAGACATCTGCCATTTGCCACTCTTGCGCGGTCTGAATCCTGACGAATTGTTATTGTTGCGCCAGCATGCTACTTGGTTCCTGCACGATCGCGTGTTCTCGCCAGCCAATGGCGCGCAATTTGATGAGAAACAATACCTGATCATTGCCGTGCAATGCTGCCTGCCTTTGCTTAATCTCGGTTTCGATTGCCTCGATGACTGGCGAGAGGTGATCATCTATCCCGGCGAATTTATCAGTCGCAATCGCACCTATGAATCGGTTGGGGAATACCTTGGGGTAATCCATGAAAGCGACGAAGTCCTGGCTGGGCAAGCCCGGTCAGATGGCCCCCTGCTGCTTTCCTGGCTTGACTGTGCGGAATCGCCCTGGCTTGACGGCTGGAATGTTCCTATCCATGAAATCGCGCACAAACTTGATATGCGCTCCGGCGAAGCCAATGGCTGCCCCCCGCTGCATGCCGACATGGATTACCAAGCCTGGAAGTCAGCCTTTTCCCATGCCTTTGCCGATCTAAAGCGCCAGGATGAAGCCGATGAATTCGGCCCGATTGATTACTACGCGGCAGAAAATCCCGCGGAATGCTTTGCGGTATTAAGCGAATATTTCTTTGAACTGCCCCACCTTCTATTCGATACCTACCCGGCGGTCTATCAACAGTTACAACTGTTCTACCGGCAGGATCCTAAATCCCGGCTTACCCCGATAAAGTATCGCCCGACCAGTGCAGACCAACTGCCGCCGGAATACCAGACACCGCTATGATCGGCCTTCTAACCCCCCATGCCCCAGTGGCTACTTGTGAACTCGCCCGATCGTGCGGGTTGCCATTGTGGGATACAGTACCCGACGATGCTGTGTATGTCCTGCGCTGGGAGGACGATCATTTGGAGCTAGTGCCCTCACAGGAGAAAGGCACGGTATGGGTGGATTTTGTCGGTGGCGCACTGGCCCACCGACGTAAATTCGGCGGCGGACGAGGTCAACCAGTAGCCAAAGCGGTGGGATTCAAGGGCGATCATATTCCTCGCGTCCTCGACGCCACGGCCGGGCAAGGACGCGATGCTTTTGTACTGGCCAGCCTGGGTTGTACCGTCACTTTACTGGAACGCAGCCCGGTCGCCTGGCTACTGTTGCAAGACGGTCTGGTCCGCGCAGCCAACGATGAAAATACTTCTGCTATCGCCGCCCGCATGACCCTGTTGCAAACCGATGCGAGAACCTGGCTGGAAAACCCACCTCAAGATGCGGCATTCGATGTTGTATATCTCGATCCGATGTTTCCAGAGCCGGATAAGCGTGCCAAATCCAAGAAGGAAATGGCTGCATTTCAAACATTGATCGGCGGTGATGTGGATGCTGATGCACTCTTGGCACCCGCGCGAAAGTTGGCATTGAAACGAGTCATTGTTAAACGACCACGCCATGCGCCCTGGCTTGCCGGGGAAAAACCGAATTTTGTCTTTGACGGTGAAAGCACGCGCTTTGATGGCTACTTACCCGCACCATGATTTGAATAAGGTCCCGGGTGACAGCTCGTCAGCACAGAAGAGCACCATCGGTATTCGATCTGACTGATTCCTGCCGATCTCAGAGCTTATCGATTTTTTGCTGATCGCCAGGCACATCAGGGAAAATTTCATTCAAAGCAGGCAACTCTCCCTGGCGATCAAAGGCAATTCCTCCCGGCACCCATGGTGCATGCAGTTTGCCGGTCATGCGATAAGCCAACGGTTTATTGGTAGCCTGCAAAGTACGAAGCTGTTTCCAAAGACTATTGAGATTAGTCGTAACCTTGAGGGTCACCAGAGTCTCGCCCATCCGTGGCAGCGTCACCCGGTCATGGCCTACCCCATTGGCGAAATGTTCGCCATTCAACGAAAGATCGAAATCCACGCCATCAATCGTGACCGAAGTATCATTGGGATTGGTCACTCTTAAGGTGACCAAAAAGCGCTGTTCGAACAGGTTGAAATCATCCAACGCCACGCCGGCCAGCGACACCCGCGGCTTATCCAGATTGCCGATCCCAACGCAAGCAGACAGCAACAAAGCACAACCCAACATCAATATACGGCGCATGTCATTCTCCAGCTTAGCGCGCCAACCCAAGCAACGGGGCCAAGCGCTCAGCAATTTGGTCGGTCATTGGCAAGGCCCCCGGCTTGTCGGGATGCACTACCGCAAAAGTGACTTCTGCTTCAGCCACCAGTTTTCCTGTTTCTTTCTTCAAAACTCGTTGCCGAATCACTCCGGAACGTGGCAACAAGCGCTCAAGGTTGGTCTCGATTTTCAGCATGTCGCCCATGCCCGCCGGACGTAAGTAACGGATATCGATTCGGCTGATGACCAGCGCGTAGCCTTGCTGCATAAACCAGTCGAGATCGCCGTCTTCCAGCAGAGCCCAACGCGCTTCTTCCAGAAACTCAAGATAGCGGGCGTTGTTAACATGGCCATACAAATCGAGGTGATAACCGCGAACTTTGATTTCAGTGCAATGGATCATGAGGATTTCAGCATATCAAATAGCGAAAAAGCTGGCGGTGATGACGGTCACAAAAAACAAAGCCGTTCCCCGTTAATCAATTCGGAAGGAACGGCTTTTTTTAAAAAAAGTGCAGAAATCAGAAACGTTCCGGCAATTTTTGCAACAAGATAATCTTCTTGTTTTCCAACTTGATGTAACCACCAAAAACCAGTTCTTTGAGAATCCGTGCAATCATTTCACGCGAGGAACCCACCCGATCAGCAATAGCTTGCTGAGTCAGCGATTGTTCAATCATTTCCTGCCCATCAATATTCACAATGAGGGATTCAAACAACGCACGTACGCGACCATAGACATCAAGCAACGCCAACGATTTCATGGTATTGGACAAGCGACGTACAATCCGCGCCAAGTTTTTGATCACCATGTCTTTGACTTGCGGGCTGCTTTCCAGATGTCGCACAAATTCCTGCTTGGAAATCATCAGCACCACGGCATCTTCTTCTACTTGGGTTGTCCAGCCGCGCGGCTCTTCGTCGATCAAAGAGATTTCGCCGAATACATCCACCGGTTCACCAATCTTGAAGACGAATTCCTTGCCCTGATTATCGCTGGTCAGCGAGCGCGTTCTGCCTTCGATCAGCACATACATCGCATCTGCTTCTTCACCCTCACGGAACAAATAAGTACCCTTGGGAATGCTACGGCGAATGGCAGAGCGGCTAATACTTTCCAGAACTTCATCTGGAAAGCCCTCAAACAGCGGAAGCTCGGCAAGAATATTCTTCATGGCGTATTCCAGTCAGTGTTGTGTATTGAATTCAATGTTTGGCCGACGCTTTGGCGGCGGATTTTTGGGGGGAACGAGCCATATTGGTGGATGGAGCATCCAGCATTGCCGCATCTGAAGCCTTAACATCCGCCTTGCCCATAGCCGATTCATCCACATGTTTTTCAGGAACTGGAGGAATGATATCCAGCTTCTTAGCCTGCATATACTCGCTCATCTCTTTCCAACCAGAAAAAATATCTGGCTTGGGCACTTTGGGATTTCGGTCGTAGCAGTCCTCCAAAGAGCGTCCGCTTTGCCGGCATCCTGCCCCAATGGCTTGACCAATCAATTTTTGCTTATTGAGCTGCTCATTGATCTGGTCACACCCAGAGAGCGACAAGATCAATATAGCCAACAGACAAAACATGCGCAGTAGGGCCACAGTTCTAAGTATCCCAATGTTCAGTTCGTGTGAATTGTACCCTAATTGTATGCATGACAGACATGCGCTATGCCAACATCTGCTGACAGAAATAAAAAACGGTGGGCTAGAAAAGCACCACCGTTTTTTTCAATCAGATACCGGATCAGACCTGCTCAATTCCCGCCAATACCCAGCGTGGGTCTGTTTCTGACGGGTGAACGAAATGCCAGACTTCGGCAAACGGCAGCGCCGGGGCATTCAAATTTTCACTCACCCGCCCCGAAAAACGCACGCTCGCCACCAAACGTCCCTGCTCGTGGCTGCTGTCCAACAAGTCAGCCTGCAAATCATGGAACTCGGCCACATCACGATTCATCCCAATTTCCGCTTTCAACTCTTCGAATAGCTCTGGCGTCAGATACTTGCGTACTTCCTCCATCTGGTCTGGAGAGTTAAGCGACTGGATATGCTGAAAGCTAGCACGCGCCTGACGCAGGAATGGGGCCGTTTCAGTACCATCCGGCAAACGACCAGAGACATTCCCCACTGGCGCAGCGCTCATGCCATCCCCCATGCGGAACACCTTGCGCTCGCCATTTTGCGGATCAAATGCTGCACCTCCAGCAGACCCGTACTGTGCAGGCGAAATCACTTGGGACGCCCGCCGAGTCATCATACGTGCACCCAAGAGGGCAATACCGCCCAACAGGAGAATCCAGCCCCAGGGAATACCGCCCCCTTGCGATTGCCCAACTGGACCAGTTTGAGCGACAGAAGAAGCGCTAGCAGCGCCGGGCTCCATCATTTTGCTTGCCAGATAACCCGTCGCAGCACCAGCAGCCACACCTGCTGCTACACCACCCCAGCCCGGACCACTACGCTGTGGCTGTTGCGCCGGCTGAGGGGCCTGCTGATAAGAGGGGGCCGGTTGCACAGGGGCACTGCGCGTGATTTGACTGCGCTGCATGCCAAAGGAGCGCCCGCCACCCAAACGTGCAGCTTCAGCGACATTGGCAGCAAACACTGAAATACAAAGCAGGGCGACCATCAAGGAACGTCCAGACTTGCTCATGGATTTAAACTCTCAAATTGAAGCGCGTTATTGCGCAGTGGATTAGTTGGTGACAATCGTAAAAAGTTCAAGAAGCGCGCAAACCACGCTCTATCGTCACCCCAACTCGACCCACCTCATGCAGGATACCCAGCTTGGTCACCGAGACTCGCACCCAAGGCGCGCCAAAATCATGACGCAAAATATGCGCAATATGCTCAGCCAGCGCCTCCAGTAACTGAAAGTGCTGCGCCGCCAGTGATTCGCGCAAGGTATTGACCACGCGATCATAATCAATTGTGTCAACCAGATCGTCTGATGCACCGGCACGGGTCGATGGCAAACCAATTTCCAAATCCAATTCGACCACTTGCGGGGCAACACGCTCCCAGTCGTACCAGCCAATCAAGGTCTTGGCGCGAACCGTATGCAGAAAAATGATATCCATTGAGCAGCTTTCATCGCTTGGGGAAAACCCGTCGATGCCTTAGAATCCGGGGCTTGCGATTGTAGTGGATTTTCTGATGAACCTGCCAATTCTTGTTTTTGCCGCCTACCTCATCGGCTCGCTTTCTTTTGCGGTGATCGTCTCGAAGCTGATGGGGCTGGCCGATCCGCGCACCTATGGCTCCAACAATCCGGGCGCCACCAACGTACTGCGCTCTGGCAATAAAAAAGCGGCGGCACTCACTCTTCTGGGCGATGCCTTCAAAGGCTGGCTGGCCGTATTTTTAGCTCAACTCGCCGCACCACGATTGGGGTTAGGCGATCAAGCCATCGCGCTTTGCGCGCTCGCCACGACGCTCGGCCACATGTGGCCAATCTTCTTCAGCTTCAAGGGTGGCAAAGGCGTAGCGACGGCGCTGGGTATCCTGCTGGCCTTGAACGCATGGATGGGACTGGGCTTGCTGGCCGTCTGGCTCTTCATGGCAAAAGTAGTCAAGATATCCTCCCTATCAGCACTCATTGCAGCGCTATGCGCACCGATATTTGCCTGGTTTCTGCTACCAGGTCGGAACTACTTCCTTGCGGTCTGCGTGATTGCCCTGCTGCTGATCGTACGCCACAAGAAAAATATCATGGGGCTATTGCAAGGCAAGGAAGGCCGAATCGGACAAGCAGGGGAATCCCAAAAAACCAAATAAAAAAGCCGGCACCAGCCGGCTTTTTTTGAATCCCTCTTATTCGCCCCGCTTGTTTTCGCTGCGAACGATTCGCGCTTTTTCCCGCACCCATTCGCGATCTTTCTCAGTCTCACGCTTGTCGTGCTGTTTTTTCCCCTTGGCAAGACCAATCTCAAGCTTGATCCGCCCTTTCTGGAAATGCAGATTGAGTGCCATCACCGTGAAGCCTGCACGGTTAACCCGACCGGACCATTTTTCAATCTCGCGACTATGCATCAACAGCTTGCGCATCCGGGTCGGATCGGGATGAACATGCGTTGAAGCCGCAGTGAGTGGTGAAATATGCGCGCCTACCAGCCAGAATGCGCCGCTAATGTACGTCACATACGACTCTTTCAGCTGCACCCGCCCGGCGCGAATGGATTTTACTTCCCAGCCCTCGAGAACAAGACCGGTTTCAAGGCGCTCTTCAACAAAGTACTCGTGGAAGGCTTTGCGGTTATCGGCGATGACCGTCATGGCAAACTTTACTCATATTGCGAATCCGCTATTCTATCAGCCTTGCCCTCTTTGGTAGCGCTATGAAACGCATCCTTTGTCTTTATACCGGCGGCACCATCGGCTGTATCCCATCTCCAGAAGGACTTGCGCCTGCTCCGGGGGTATTGAACGATCACATTGCCGATCTTGCCACTCACTTCACTGACGCCCCTCAGGTAGAACTGTTGGAATACCCGCAACTGCTGGATTCATCCAGCATGGGACCAGCAGACTGGAACCGCATCGGCACCGACATTGCAGAGCGTCACGCTGATTATGATGGGTTTGTCGTTCTACACGGCACCGATACACTGGCCTATACCGCGGCCGCCTTATCTTTTCAGCTAGAAAATCTCGCCAAACCAGTGATCCTCACTGGCGCACAGCACCCTTGGTTCAAGGCAGACAGCGATGCACCGGCCAATGTACTGGCGGCGCTCAATAGTGCACTCGGCGGTTGGTCTGGGGTGCGTGTCGCTTTTGGCGGGAGACTGCTTCCTGGCACTCGCGTACGAAAATCCGATGCTGACCGTCGTCAGGCGTTTACCGCGCCCAATTGGAACGGGCAATGGGTGGGCACTACAGCAACCGATGCACCTGTATGCTGTGCCGTCATCCAACCAGAAGCACATTTTATCGGCATCAAGTTGTATCCTGGATTCAGCTGCCATTGGCTAGCGGCCGCATTGGCCGAGCCGCAACAGGGGATTGTTTTGGAGACCTATGGCAGCGGCAATATCCCTGATCATGCGAATCTCATTACCGCCCTGGAACGGCAAGCCCGAGCCGGCGCGATCATCGTCAACTGCACACAGTGTTTTTCCGGTCATGTACAGCAAGGTCACTATGCAGCGAGCAATATCCTGCAACGAATCCAAGCGCTCCCTGCTGGAGACATGACCCCAGAAGCGGCTCTTGCCAAGCTTTATTATCTGCATGCCACAGCTGCCACCCCAGATGAAATCCGGGCCGATTTCGTCCGTAATTTGCGAGGTGAGCTCTCGCCCAATCTGTGCTAGACTTGCGCCTCGTTGTGCAATTCAGCTTTGAATTCGCGCTCCATGGCGGGCCTCCCCGCATGGCTAGAAGGTGAACCTGGTCAGGACCGGAAGGTAGCAGCCACAGCTTTTGATGCCAGTGCCGGGGGTTGGGCTCGCCACCTTCACCATATGCCATTTCTTCTGCCATTCCCGCTAAATTAGCATTCCCTGTTTTGTTCTCTTCTTATTGACCACGATCAACACGTACTTGCCGTCGCTCGCGCATTATCCACTCCGCAAGCTGATGCTTCGTGTATCTCCAGTGGTAATTCAAGCCGCGCTCTCCAGCGCGGCTTTTTTTTGCTCACAAAATAAAATCCCCGCCTGAAGGCCTTGAGTAGCACAGCCCCCCGCTGCATAATCCGTGGACTTCTCTTCCCGGCGTCGTCCATGAAATTTCTGTTTGATCTTTTCCCGATTCTGCTTTTTTTTGGCGCCTACTCGATTACCAGCAACATCTTCGTTGCAACAGGTACCGCCATTATTGCAACCTTCGCCCAAGTTCTTTACAGCTGGATCCGCCATCGCAAAGTAGACACCATGCTCTGGATCAGTTTGGTACTGATCACGGTGCTGGGCGGGGCCACCCTGTTTTTTCACAATAAGACCTTTATTTTCTGGAAGCCCACAGTCCTTTACTGGATTTTTGCTTTGGCCCTGTTGGGCAGCCAATACATTAAAAAAATTAACCTGATCGAAAAGTTAATGGGTTCTCAAATAACCCTGCCTACCCCGGTTTGGCGAAAACTGCTGCTGGCATGGGTTATTTTCTTCATAGTATTGGGCGCGATGAACTTGTTCGTGATTCATCTGGTCAATACGCAACAAATCGGCGAAGACATGTGGGTCAAATTCAAGGTCTTTGGCACATTGATTCTTACGCTGATATTTGTTGTACTGCAAAGTATTTACCTTTCCCGGTTCATTGAAACGGAAAAGAATGATGATACCCAGTCTTAATTTGGCCTCATTTCAACCCGGAGTCACTCTGGTATGATGGTACTTTTCGATGAAATCCGGACCAGACTCGCTTCATTAGAGACGCAGGAAGTCTCTATTCACGATGATAGTGCGGCTCATGCGGGTCACGCAGGCAATCGCGGTGGGGGGCATATTGATTTATTGATTGTTTCAGAGTGTTTTTCTGGAAAACGTTCCGTTGATCGGCACCGCATGGTCTACGCCCTGCTCGCCGACTTGATTCCCCAACACATCCATGCGCTCAGCCTCAAGGCACTCGCACCGGATGAGTTTTGAACTTAATACGCAGTCAAACCCAAGGAAGTTACTCATGCAAAAAAAATGTCTCGCTTTGGCACTCTCCGCCATCATGCTTTCCGCATCCGTTTTTGCTGCGGATGCAAGTAAACCGACTTCAGTTAACAAACCGACTACAGTTAACGGTGTCGTCATTCCCGAAGCAAAGATTAATTTCTTCATCCAGCAACTGACCGCCCGCGGCCAGCAAGATACGCCGGAACTGCGCGCCAAACTGCGTGAAGATTTGATTCGTAACGAAATCGTGACGCAAGAAGCCCTCAAGAAAGGTTTGGACAAAGACCCTGAAGTCATCAGCCAGATTGAACTTGCTCGAACCCAAATCCTGTTTGGAGCTTTCATCAATGATTATATGAAAGCGCACCCCATCTCTGAAGCCGACATGAAGTCCTTTTACGACACCCAAGTCAAGGCGCACTTCTCCGGGAAAGAGTATCACGCTCGCCATATCCTGGTCGCAACCGAGGGTGAAGCCAAAGCCATTCTGGCCGAGCTAAAAAAGGGCAAAAAATTCGATGATCTGGCCAAAGCCAAATCCACCGACAAAGGCAGCGGCGCCAATGGTGGCGATCTAGGCTGGAGCAATCCAGCAGATTTCGTGAAGGAATTCTCGGATGCCTTGGTCAAGCTGCCCAAGGGAAAAATCACCGACACGCCGGTCAAGACCCAATTTGGCTACCACATTATCAAACTGGAAGACGTGCGTGACGCCAAGGGACCGGCTTACGAAGAAGTAAAGGCTGAAATCCAGAAAGAACTGCAAAACCAGATGCTGCAAAAGATGATTGCAGATCTGCGCAGCAAGGCGAAGGTTGAATAATCAGCCTGTTTATCTGACAACACCATGCGGCCTACGGGCCGCATGGTGCTTTCTGGAACGCCCATGACAGCCAAAATTGTCAATGTTGCTGCCGGCATTCTGCAGCAGAATGATGGCCGTTTTCTATTGGCCAGTCGCCCTGCAGGGAAACCTTATGCAGGTTATTGGGAATTCCCTGGGGGCAAGCTTGAAGCGGGTGAAACTGCGTTTGCAGCCCTTAAACGCGAGCTCTTAGAAGAGCTTGGCGTACAAGTTACAGCTGCCACGCCATGGATCGTCCAAACCTTCACCTATCCACATGCGACGGTGCGGCTGCACTTTTTCCGCGTCACAACATGGCAGGGAACGCTGCAGCCACTTGAAGGTCAGTCGTTTGCTTGGCAAACGCCAGGCGCACTAAATGTGTCACCGATACTGCCGGCCAACGGCCCGATTTTGCGCGGACTGGCACAACCCGCAGTTCTTGCCTTTTCCAATGCAGCGGAACTGGGAGAGGCTGAATTCCTACGCAAGTTGGAAGAACGCCTGGAGTGTGCACCTGTTCGCCTAATCCTGCGCGAACCGCTACTGAATCTCCAGCAATATACCCATCTAGCAGAACAAGCATTGACACTTATTCGTCAACGGGGAGGAACGCTGATTCTGCATCACCATGCAGAACTTGCTCACCAGTTAAATGCAGATGGTTTGCACTTGCCGGCACGAGACCTTAGTCGCATGAAGCAGCGGCCACGCGGTCTGGACTGGATCGGTGCATCCGTGCACAATGCTGCCGAATTGGAAATAGCCAGTGCACTTGGGCTCGACTATGCCGTACTCGGACATGTTGCCCCAACATCAAGCCACCCGAACTCGCCACCGCTGGGATGGGAAACATTTGCCCAGATCGTGTCGCAAGGCTGGCCACTGCCTGTTTATGCAATTGGCGGCATGCGCCTCAGCGATATTGAACACGCACAACAACACGGCGCACACGGAATTGCCATGCTGCGTATTTATTGGGAGTAATTCATGCAACTGAAGAGATTTCAGCCCTTTTCCGACAACAAAAAGTTGCGCTACGCGGCAATCGGTCTCACGTCACTGGCCCTGGTTCTGATGATAGTTGCGGAGAGAATCGGCTGGATTGGCGAAAGCAGAGCGGACATCGTTATCAACTGCCCGGCGCTGGACCAGGGCTGTAACTTCACCCTCAATGGCAAGCCAGTTAAAATTAAAAGCGATATTCCGCTGGAAGCGGGCAAACCCTTCGTCCTAGATGTTGATGGCAAAGCCGCCGGGGCACGCGCCTTATGGCGCATGGTTGATATGGACATGGGACCGAACAATTACTGGCTACTTCCCAGCAACGATGGTCACTGGCAAGCCAAAACCACCCTCCCCCCCTGCCCTCAAGGCGGCAAAGATTGGAAACTACGCCTGGAGTTGAATTCACGGGCGGTTGAGATCAATACTAAAACCAAGTAAACGAGTACTACCCCCGAAACAAGGCCCCCGATCTAGCAACCGGGGGCTTTGTCTATAGCACATGGATGGATATTCAGAATCCAAGCAGGCGTGCCCCTTGGTAAAACGTAAAGGAAATCATCCAAGCTACGCCCAGCGACCAAAGCACCGAAAATCCGGTGAAGGCCAGGCTCTTCGATTCCTTGCGTAATGTCGCAATGGCGGAAACACAGGGAATATAAATCAGGGTAAACAGCATAAAGCTATACGCCGACACACCATCAAGGGTATTGGCCAAGTGCGTAGCTAGATCAACGCCTTGATGCCCAACAATGACCGAAAGCGCACCCAGCACAATTTCTTTAGCCACAAAGCCAAACAACAAGGCAATGGAAAGTTCAGCCCGAATACCAATCGGTGATAAAACCGGCTGGAAAAAAGTCGCAATCATACTTGCAAAGCTTGCCTGCTCGTTCGGGTAATGCGTGAGTAACCAAACCAGCGCCACACCCGTCACGATCATGGTTGATGCAAGCTTGAGAAATTCGCGCGTCTCGCCCCAGCCTCGCCGCCAGACATGACCAATCACGGGCAAGCGATATGGTGGCAATTCCAAAGCAAACGGCTCGCGTGAGGGGAAATACTTGCGAAAAAGCAGTGCTGTTGCCATCGCAATGCCAATACTGGCCAGATAAAGCGAGAGCAATACCCACGGCGCACGCGTCGGACTGAACAGTGCGCCCGACAAAAACAGAAAAATCTGCAAGCGCGCCGAACACAGTGAGAACGGAATAATCAGCATGGTCAGCAGACGCGCTTTGTAATCGCGGATCACCCGGGTACCCATCAAGGCTGGCACATTGCAGCCGAATCCCATCATCAGCATCACAAAACCACGGCCATCCAGTCCGATACGGCTCATCAAACCATCCATCATGAATGCTGCGCGCGAAAAGTAGCCGGAATCCTCGATGATCGCCATCAAGCTGAAAAACAGGAAAATGATCGGAGCAAAGGTTACAACCGTCGTCACACCATCAAATACCCCATCCACCAGAAACCCAGACAGGAAAGCAGGCCAGCTTTGGGTCAACGGGACAAGCCAATTGCTTTTGAGCAGACCAAGCAAAAATCCCAACCCGCCCTGCAACGGACTGCCAATGGCGTAGGTTAACTGGAACAAACAGAACATCATCACCACAAAAATCGGCAATCCGGCCAAAGGATGCAACACCCAACGATCGAGCTTTACCGTTGGGCCTGCCGGCAAGGTCGGGGGACGATTGACAAAGCGGGCGCACAAGCTAGCTTCAACAGTGTGCCAATCGGCATTCGAGGTCAGTGTAGAAAAATCCACGCGATGCGGTTGGCTGTTTTTCAGATAGACCGCCAAGCGCCGATTGAATTCCGGCATGCCTTCGCCATGCTTGGCACAAACGGCATAAACCGGACAAGCCAGCTCGGCAGACAACCCTTCCAGATCAATCTGAATCCCTGCCGCGCGAGCCTCATCGGCCATATTGAGCAACACCACCAGCGGAGCGCCGAGTGCTTTGAGCTGTAGCGCCAACGCAAGTTGACGGTCCAATTGCATGGCATTGAGTACCAATACCACGGCATCGAGATCAGTCTCAGCCAGGAATGCCTGAGCCAGTTGCTCATCTTCCGCACCGCCTTCCAGATCGTAGATACCGGGCAAATCAGCCACGTGAACCATGAAACTGCCAAGCAGAATTTTACCGGTTGTAATATCCACAGTCAGACCTGGCCAGTTGGCCACTCGGGCAGCCCCCCCGGTCAACCGGTTAAACAGTGTGGATTTCCCTGTATTGGGCATACCCACTAATGCGATTTTTTTCATTGATTATTAACCGTGCAGAATTTCAACATCGATCAGGCGGGCAGCATCATGACGCAGCATGAATTCCGTGGTGCCCACTCGTACTTGCAAAGGACCGGCAAACCAGCCACGGCGTATGACTGTAATTTCACGATCCGGCCGCAGGCCAAGCGCGGCAAGTCGTTGTCCCAACTCTGCATTGACACGCAAATTGCAGATTCGAGCGCGTTGGTGAAGGGATAAATCAGCGAGCGTCGGCATGTGCTTTACTTGATAATTATTCTCATTTGGCATGATCTTGTAATTCAACAGCTGAGTCAACTGTGCTGACCTGATAATTTGACGGAAGTCATGAACCATACTCATACAATGGCATTCAATGCAAAATCCCATCGGTACCGCCAGGCCAACGTAGCAATGGAAGCAGCATCAATACATCAAGCACAATTTATGCCCAATGCCGTAAAAAAAGCGCCACAGGTTCGTTACCTGTGGCGCATTTCAAAAATCAGGCCAATTGCAAAATTCAATCTTTGCGGTTGATCGCCCGCCAACCAATATCACGACGATATTGCATGCCATCAAAACTGATATTATCCAGAATTTCATAGGCGCGTTTCTGCGCCGCTTTGAAATTCTCGCCGAATGCCGTTACACACAACACACGACCACCGGCTGTCACCGGTTTGCCTTCAGCGTTCAGGCTGGTCCCGGCATGGAAGACATGTCCATCTTCCAGCTTGTTCAGTAAACCAGTAATCACGTCGCCTTTGCGGGGCGTTTCCGGGTAATTCGCCGCAGCCAACACCACCCCCAGCGCCGCACGGCGATCCCATTCGGCCTCGACCTGATCAAGCTTTCCGTCAATGCCCGCTTCAAGTAGCGACACAAAATCCGACTTCAGGCGCAGCATGATCGGCTGGGTTTCCGGATCACCAAAGCGGCAATTAAACTCGATCACCTTCGGTGCGCCGGTCTCGTCAATCATCAAACCGGCATAAAGAAAACCGGTGTAGGTGGTACCGTCTTTCTTCATGCCTTCCACTGTCGGCAGGATGATTTCGCGCATCACGCGCGCATGGATTTGTGGCGTGACCACCGGCGCCGGGCTGTAAGCGCCCATGCCGCCGGTATTCGGCCCGAGATCCGCGTCCAGCAAGCGCTTGTGATCTTGCGAGGTCGCCATCGGCAGTACGTTGTGACCATCTACCATGACGATGAAGCTGGCCTCTTCGCCGGCAAGGAATTCCTCGACCACCACGCGCGCGCCGGCATCGCCGAAGCGGTTGCCTTCGAGCATATCGTCGATTGCAGCATGTGCCTCATCCAGCGTCATTGCCACGATCACGCCCTTGCCAGCAGCCAGGCCATCGGCCTTGATCACGATCGGCGCGCCATTGGCATCGATGTAGGCATGGGCCTGCTTGGCATCGGCAAAGGTCTGGTACTTGGCAGTCGGGATATTGTGTTTGGCCAGAAAATCCTTGGCAAATCCCTTGGACCATTCAAGCTGGGCGGCTGCACGCGTCGGCCCGAAAATCTTGAGCCCTGCTGCGCGAAAAGCATCGACAATGCCTTGCGAGAGCGGTGCTTCCGGCCCAACCACGGTCAAAGTGACATTTTCGCGCTTGGCGAATGCAATCAATTCAGGGATGGCCGTAATGTCGACATTGGTCAGCCCTGGCTCCAGCGCGGTACCCGCATTGCCCGGCGCCACAAAAACCTTGCCCGAACGCGGCGATTGCAAAATCTTCCAGGCCAGCGCGTGTTCGCGACCGCCAGAACCAACAACCAGAATATTCATTTTTCACCCTGTAAGGAGTTAGGAGTGAGGCGAGAGAAGTAAATACTTCTACCACTTAAGTGAAGTCGAATCGAAAAAAGGAAGGTGCAAACGCAAAGGTCCACCCCTCACACCTCACACCTTCCTCCTCACTGACTTAATGTCTAAAGTGGCGCACGCCGGTCACAACCATCGCAATACCGTGCTCGTCAGCTGCCGCAATCACTTCCTCGTCGCGCATCGAACCGCCCGGCTGGATGATCGCGGAAACGCCGTTTTCAGCAATCACATCCACGCCGTCGCGGAACGGGAAGAAGGCATCCGATGCGCAAACCGAACCGCGCAGGTCGAGGCCGGCATTCTTGGCCTTGATCGCAGCGATCTTGGTTGAATCCACGCGGCTCATCTGACCGGCACCGACCCCCAGAGTTTGGCCCTTGCCGCAGAATACGATGGCGTTGGATTTGACAAACTTAGCCACATTCCATGCGAACAATAGATCTTTGAGTTGTGCTTCAGTTGGCTGCAGCTTAGTCACAACCGTGAGATCGGACAGCTTGAGGATATGCGAATCAGGCGTTTGCACCAGCAGGCCACCACCTACGCGTTTCACATCAAAGCGATTGGAGCCTGATTCACATGGCACGATCAGCACCCGGACATTCTGCTTTTTGGAGAGTAATGCCAGCGCCTCTGGTGTATAGGCCGGGGCAATCAGCACTTCAAGGAACTGTTTGGAAACTGCTTCAACCGTGTCCTCATCCACCATTTGATTAAACGCAATAATGCCGCCAAAGGCGCTGGAAGTATCGGTCGCGAACGCCAGCAGGTAAGCACTGTAAGCGTCTTTGGCCACAGCCACACCGCAAGGATTAGCATGTTTGACGATTACGCAAGCCGGCTCTTCAAACTGCTTCACGCATTCCCATGCCGCATCAGCATCTGCAATGTTGTTATAGGAAAGCTCTTTACCCTGAACTTGCTTGTAGGAAGCCAGGCTACCAACAGCTGGATCCAGATCGCGATAGAAAGCTGCAGACTGGTGCGGATTTTCGCCGTAGCGCATGTCCTGCACCTTGCTAAATTGCAGATTCAAACGCTGCGGGTAGGTTTGAATTTCACCGCTGTCCGCCAGCGCCGTCAGGTAATTGGAAATGGCACCATCATAGGCAGCCGTATGGCTGAAGGCTTTTTTGGCCAACTCGCGCCGTGTTGCCAGCGACAAGGCGCCCGCATTGGCTTTCATTTCCGCAATCAGAGGCGCGTAATCAGCCACATCGGTCACGATCGCGACATGTGCATGATTCTTGGCAGCAGAACGCACCATGGCCGGACCACCGATGTCGATATTTTCGATGGCATCATCGAAAGAACAATCCGGTTTGGCAATGGTGGCTTCAAACGGATACAGGTTCACGCACACCAGATCGATATTGCCAATGCCATATTCAGCCATTTTGGCCACATGCGACGGCAAGTCGCGCCGTCCCAGAATGCCGCCATGAATTTTCGGATGCAAGGTTTTCACGCGGCCATCCAGCATTTCCGGGAATCCTGTGTAATCAGCCACTTCGATCACCGGAATTCCCTTTTCTGCCAGCAATTTTGCAGTGCCGCCTGTAGAAAGAATCTCGACACCGTCGCCCGCCAGGGCTTGGGCGAATTCAATGATGCCATTCTTATCAGAGACACTGATCAGCGCACGGGTGATTTTGCTCATTCCAAATTTCCATTCAATTCAAAGATGAAGGGGCGAATTCATTCGCCCCGGGCTGCTAAACTATTTTTTACAACAAACCGTAAATCTGCAATTTCTTGCGCAGCGTATTGCGATTAATGCCCAGCATATCCGCGGCCTTGGTCTGATTTCCTTCCACGCGGGCCAGAACGGCGACGAGCAACGGTTTTTCTGCCCGCGCAAGCACCATGTCGTACAGCGCGCAGGGGGCTTCGCCATCAAGATCAAGGAAATATTGCTCCAGCGCTGAGCCAATCGCACTGGCAACCTGATCGCACGAGTTATTCACATCCCTCTCCTTCAGGTAATTGTTGTTTTTGTTGCGATATAAACGGTCGATCATTCATGTCAAGACCGTCAAAATAATCCAGTACTGCGGTGCGCTGCGCCGCAGTACTATCCAATGCATACATGCGACTACGAAATTCATTGCTGCCTGTTAGTCCGCGCGTCGTCCAGGCAATATGCTTGCGTGCGATACGGCAACCGGAATACTCGCCATAAAAATCGTAAAGTGTCTCCAGATGCGTGAGCATCGTATTACGAACTTCATCCAACGCTGGCGGGGGATATTCCTCTCCTGTTGCCAGAAAATGTGCAATTTCCCGAAACAACCAGGGGCGCCCCTGAGCCGCACGGCCAACCATGATTGCATCCGCGCCCGTCGCCTCTAGTACTTCTCTTGCTTTTTGCGGACTATCGATGTCGCCATTGGCGATCACAGGAATACCGACCGACTGTTTCACGGCACGAATCAGTTCATAGCGGGCATACCCGTTATACATATCTTCACGCGTGCGGCCATGCACCGCCAATGCGGCAATTCCCGAATCTTCGGCAAGTTTGGCTATGCGCAAGATATTTTCCTCGCCATTGCGAAACCCCAACCTCGTTTTCAGGGTGACCGGCACATCGACCGCACTCACTACGGCCGACAAGATCGAGGCAACCAGCTTCTCGTCTTGCAACAAGGCTGATCCGGCCAGTTTGCTGCACACTTTCTTAGCCGGGCAACCCATATTGATATCGATGATCTGAGCACCAGCCTCGACATTATAACGAGCTGCAGCGGCCAATTCCTGCGGATCAGAGCCCGCAATCTGTACACTGATCGGAGAGCTTTCACCTTCAAAATCCGCACGTCGCAAAGTCTTCTTCGACAAGCGAAGCAATTTATCTGCGGTGATCATTTCAGACACCGCATGCCCTGCTCCAAAATGTCGGCACAACATGCGAAATGGCCGATCGGTCACGCCAGCCATCGGCGCCACGATCAGGTTATTTGCAAGCGCATAAGGGCCAATTTGCATGAAAAAATCGGGTGCATGACATTCAGAAAGGGCGCGAATTGTAACTCCTGCCTAAATTTTAATCAACCATATTCAGCCACGCTGCGTAAAAGAGACACCGATCCCATCCACCAGCGGATGCATTGCAAATGGAGAAGCCCCGCTTTAACAAAAACGGGGCTTATTGGCCGACACTTACAACTTAAAGGAAATGGATCAAGCAGGTAAATCGGCCAGATACAGCGCAGGCTCCCCTTCAAAATCACTGGTAAACAACACGCGTTTGTCATCCGGAGTGAATGAAGGATGTGGATGGGTGACCTGGCGATTATTGCGGTAGACCTTCCACGACGTGTTGTGACAAACCACAGGTTTGTATGTCTTGGCAGCGACATCAAACACATAAATAAATGGGTCGTCCTCTACTTTATGCGCCCCGGTGTCACTGACATCGACTGGCGTATTGCTTCCATCGCCCACCAACAAAGAACCATCGTAATTACTCATCAGGTGTGAGCAATGCGGCATGGTCATAATTTCCTTGTCTTCCAGCGTGACAGGGTCGGCCGCACGAATCCAGCGCTCCTTGTGCCCTTTCACAAAGGAAACATAAATCATTCTGGAACCATCTGGCACCCAGAATTCATGCGTACAAGCTTCGCCGTCTGCGTGTTCTTTCACCTTGCGCTTGTTGCTTCCATCTTCGTTGATCAGCCACATCCGGGCATCAACCAGATCATGTGGACCTTCATGGCAGAAAGCGACCGTGTTGTCATCGAACGGACGATAGATCGGATGGCCCATCCAGCACTTTTCGTCCAGCAGTACATTTGCCTTGCCTGTCGCAATATCGATACAGATCAGGCGGCTGCGTGGCTGCTTATGGTATTGCTCAGCGAATTTGGTCCAGTCGGTGAGCGGGATATAGTCCGCATCAAACATTTCGATGCCAACCAGCTTGGTACAGGTTGAGTTCGCGACCCAAGTACCATAACCCTTCCAGAGTTCGGGGACGGTATAGATTACTTCTTCTTCCAACGTATCCAGCTTCACGCGTCTGAGTTGCAGCTCATTCTTCACATAATAAAGATAATCGTCATTGGGTGAGAGGAAGCAACCGAATGTGTTATCGCCCGAGCCCGATGTCAACTGAGTCGCCTCTTGCGCTTGCAGATCGAGCAGGTAGCAATTCCAGTCACCGTCAAACCAGCCACCGAACAATAATTTATTACCATCATTGGTAAAACACTTCTGATAGAAGTAGTTGCGGTGGCAGGTGACGTCGGCGGGAGTCAGGCGAGTCACACGAACGCCGGTCTCATTATCAATAAAGTCTTGAAATTTAAGCTGAATTTTATCGCCTTTAGCCATGATAACCTCTTTCAAAAGTGCGAAAAAAAGGCAACGCCGCGATGAATCATCGTGCTGACATTGCCTTGGGGAGAATAGCCGGATTGCCCTGCGGACAATCCGGCGAGACGCTTAGTGAAGGCGACGCAATTGTGCGTTGGTATCTTCAACCAGCATCTTTGCCGCTTCCTGTTCGCTGATCTTGCCCAGCGCAACTTTTTCAAACACGTCGCGTACCCATTCCTGAATACGGTTGTGTTCCATCAGCGGCGACGGGGTGTCGATCTTCGTGGATTGAATCTGCTTCATAGCCTTTAGTTCCAGATCCGTGAATTGCTTATCCTTGATCAGTTCATTCATCTGCGTTTTAGACATCGGAGCACCGCGCACCGTACCCAGAATCTTGATCGCATCTGCATCCGTCGTCAGGAAGTTGACAAATTTGGCAGCCACCTCAGGATTTTTTGAATTCTTGCTCACAGCGAACATCATGGATGGGCGGCCAAAGTACCCGGAATTCTTGGCACCCGGCATGGTCAGGAAATCGCCCACATCAAACGTCATTCCCTTCGGGGTGCTCAGACGCGGTTTGAACGTGGAATCCCATGTGTAGTTACCAGCGAACTTGCCGCTCACCCAATCCGGCATCTGCTCAGTCGGGCGCTCGGAATTGCCCCCTCCCGAACTGACACGATATTGTTGTGTTGGGCTCGCACCACTAGTCACCATGCTATTGAAAAATTTAACCCAATCCAGCGCTTCAGCTTCGGTCAAGGCAACCTTTGGTTGATTCGGATAAATCCAAGGCTTGCCTGTCTTTTGGTAGATATAGGCATGCGACATCAAAATACGGTCATAGAGCTGACCATCTAGTGGGTAATAACCTTTACCCAGCTTCTGTTCAAATACCTTACCCGCTTTGAGAAAGTCGTCCCAAGTCTTCGGCAACGGCAAGCCTGCCTCGTCCCACATGGTCTTGTTCCACAGATAAACACGGGCGGTATATGAAATTGGCACAGCATTCAGTTTTCCGTTGACCATGCCGGTTTTCCAGGATTCATTGATGAAGTCATCAAGCTTGATATTGCCGCCCTTCTTCATGTCATAGAAGCCGTTACCATCTTTGGAAAACTGGCTGATCCAGGCCCAGTTGATCTGCATAACATCCGGCTCATTACTACCGGCCATTTGCGTGGTCAATTTTTCTGCATAACCGTTCCAGCCACCATATTCAGCCTTGATGGTGACACCTGGATTTTTCGCCTCGAATGCCTTGATCGCTTTCAGTGTCGCCTCGTGACGCTCGCCGCCGCCCCACCAAGAGAAACGCAGGGTAACGTCCGCAGCCATTGCGCCCTGGGCAATCAGGCCAATCGCAAGTGCAACACCAGTCAGCTTTTTCATCATGGGTTTCATTAGTCCTTCTTCTTGGTTTTGGTTATTGGTTAATACTGCAACTTACAGTAAAGCATTCAATGACGTATCGACATCGAACACATGGCAATGCTCCATGCGCAGGCAGAAGTCATACATCTCCCCACGCTTCTTCTGGAAGATCTCGCTCAAGTTATCGGCTTCCATCCGCGCCGTGAACGGCACTTCGCCAATCTCGAAATACACG
>JARLJJ010000132.1 GCA_031291275.1 Formivibrio sp. | reverse complement strand
GTTTTGCTTTTACGGCAACAGAATCAGCGCTGATACCTCGCCGCGCTAAAATTCAGACAAGCAGCGCAAGTTGCAAGCTCCCTTCTTGGCGGATAGGCAAGAAAAAGGCTCCAGGTCGATTGGAGCCTTGGTGTTTGGCCTGCTGCTGTTTATGAATTCAAACGTGTTTTCCAGCGTGCAATTGCTGCACGTACCTGATTGGGGGCTGTTCCGCCAATATGGTCACGGCTGGCTAAAGAGCCTTCTGGCGTCAACACGTCGAGAACCTCGACAGTAATCAGGGGGGAAAAGGTGGCAAGTTCTACTACTTGCAGATCCGCTAGGTCTTTTTTCTCTTCTTCTGCATAGCGAACTGCTCGAGCAACGACTTCGTGAGCATCTCGGAACGGAAGTCCCTTCTTGACCAGATAATCGGCCAGGTCGGTGGCCGTGGCAAATCCCTGGCGGACAGCACGAGCCATGGCATCAGCTTTGACCGTAACACCGCGCATCATGTCGGCGTAGATCCGCAGTGTGTCAGTCAGTGTGTCTACGGTGTCAAACAAAGGTTCTTTGTCTTCTTGATTGTCCTTGTTATAGGCGAGTGGCTGACCTTTCATCAAGGTGAGGAGCCCAATCAGTGCGCCGTTGACGCGGCCAGTTTTGCCGCGTACCAACTCAGGTACATCCGGGTTTTTCTTTTGCGGCATGATCGAAGATCCGGTGCAGAAGCGGTCGGCAATATCGATGAAGCCAAAACGCGGGCTCATCCATAGAATCAATTCTTCCGAGAGGCGCGACAAATGCGTCATGGTTAGTGCGCCAGCTGCAGTGAATTCGATGGCGAAATCGCGATCGGATACTGCATCGAGCGAGTTTTCGCATACTCCGTCGAAGCCAAGTAATTGGGCGGTGAGATGACGATCAATTGGATAGGTGGTGCCGGCGAGTGCAGCTGCACCAAGCGGTAATCGATTAATACGGCGGCGACAATCAACAAAGCGTTCTGCGTCACGTCCGAGCATTTCAACATATGCCAGCATGTGGTGCCCAAACGTAACGGGCTGGGCAACTTGCAGATGGGTAAACCCTGGCATCACAGTGGCAGCGTGTTTTTCGGCGAGTTCCAGCAGGCTGATCTGTAATTCGCGAATCAGGCAGCCGATATCATCTGTAGCACCGCGCAAATAGAGCCGGATATCCGTTGCCACCTGATCATTGCGGCTACGTCCAGTATGCAGGCGTTTGCCTGCATCGCCGATTTTTTCGGTCAATCGGCGCTCAATGTTCATATGTACATCTTCAAGGTCAATGCTCCACTCGAAGCTGCCTTGGCGAATATCTTGCAAGATTTCATTCATGCCGGTCACGATCGAGCCTAGATCTTCGTCGGTCAGTACGCCAACACTATTGAGCATGGTTGCATGCGCCAGTGATCCTTGAATATCAACCTCTGCCATTCGCTTGTCGAAAGTCACTGACGCGGTATAACGCTTGACCAGATCGCTCACGGGTTCATTGAAGCGGCCGGACCAAGTCTTGTTGCTGGTTTCCATGGGATGATCCTGCAGTCGGGAAAATTTGCCGATTATACGCAGCTGCATGATGCGATGCATTAAGCAGCTGCGTATCAGCCGACAAGATGCAATTTCATGATGCACCAAAGTGGAAATTGGTTTCGGTGCGCGTAGAAAATGACGTTCTATAATGGTGCGTATCTGGTAAATATCGTGTTGATTGATCTTGTTTTTGTTCGGTTTGGCCTCTGGCATGTTTTATGCTCTTGTGGAGTGCGTGTTTGTTTTCCATCTCAGCGAAGGAGTCTTTCCATGAAATTCGTTACCGCGATCATCAAGCCATTCAAGCTGGATGAAGTCCGCGAAGCGCTGTCGGCAGTTGGTGTGCATGGCTTGACCGTAACCGAAGTTAAGGGTTTTGGTCGTCAGAAGGGGCATACCGAGCTGTATCGCGGCGCTGAGTATGTTGTGGACTTCCTGCCGAAGGTAAAAGTTGAAGTAGCTATTACCGATGATCAGCTTGAGTCCACCATTGAGGCCATTGAGAAGGCAGCCAATACCGGCAAGATTGGTGATGGCAAGATATTTGTTTTCAGCCTTGAGCATGTTGTCCGGATTCGTACTGGCGAAACCGGCGATGCGGCCATCTAAAAAATAACAACAAAGGGGAACTTCAAGATGAAAAAGCTGTTTGCAATGCTCGCGCTGTTCGGTGCGATGACGCTGGGGGCTCCCAGCTTTGCAGATGATGCGTCCACTGTTGCCAGTGCGGTAGCTTCAGAAGCTTCTGCAGTAGCTTCTGCGCCAGATGCTGCAGCCCTGGCTGCTTCAGCTCCGGCAGCACCTGCGGCCATGACGGCGCCTTCCATGGTCAAAACATCGACTATTAATTCAGGCGATACTGCTTGGATGATTGTGGCAACGGCACTGGTGTTGTTCATGACCATCCCTGGTCTGGCGCTATTCTACGGTGGCATGGTACGTAAGAAAAACGTACTTGCTACGCTCATGCAATCCTTCGCGATTACTGGCTTGGTTAGTATTCTGTGGGTGGTGATCGGTTACTCGCTGGCGTTCACTCCAGGAAATGGGTTCCTTGGTGGATTTACGCGCGTAATGATGGATGGCATCGCCTACCTCAAAGATGATGGGATGTTGAGTGTTTCCCATCTGGCGACGACGATTCCAGAATCCGTATTTGCCATGTTCCAGATGACATTTGCAATTATTACCCCGGCGCTGATTACAGGTGCGTTTGCTGAGCGCATGAAGTTTTCTGCAATGCTGGCTTTCATGACCCTGTGGTTGTTGATTGTCTATGTACCAATTGCGCATATGGTCTGGGAACCGACTGGCTGGCTGGCGTCTGCTGGCGTGCTCGATTTCGCTGGCGGTACGGTCGTGCATATCAATGCCGGTGTGGCGGGTCTGGTGTGCTGTCTGGTTATGGGTAAACGTATCGGTTACGGTCGCGAATCCATGATGCCGCATAACTTGGTGCTGACCCTTGTTGGTGCGTCGATGTTGTGGGTGGGTTGGTTCGGCTTCAATGCGGGTTCTGCTGTTGCTGCTGATGGCCGTGCTGGTATGGCTATGCTGACAACCCATGTGGCCACGGCTGCTGCTGCAATGAGCTGGATGTTTGCTGAATGGCTCACCAAAGGTAAGCCTTCCGTACTCGGTATCGCTTCTGGCGCGGTGGCTGGTCTGGTTGCCATTACCCCGGCTGCAGGCTTTGTGGGTGTCTCCGGTGCTTTGATGATTGGTATCCTTGCCGGTGTCATTTGCTACTGGACTGCTGTTTACATGAAACACATTCTGGGTTACGACGATTCGTTGGATGCTTTTGGCGTGCACGGCGTGGGTGGTTTCCTGGGCGCAATCCTGACTGGCGTGTTTGCGGTCAAGGGTATTGGCGGCGCGGATGGTAGCGTGCTGGTTCAATTTAAAGGTGCCATGTTTACCGTAATTTACTCAGGTATCTTGACCTTCATCATCCTCAAGGTGATCGATGCGATCATCGGTCTTCGTGTGCCAGAAGAAGAAGAGCGTGAAGGATTGGACGTTACTCAACACGGCGAACGTATCGAGTAAGCAGTTTCAATTTTCCAAGCTGTTCGCGGAATCCTCCGCATGAAAAACGCCCGGTGATTAATCCGGGCGTTTTTTTATTACATAGTTACCGTTAAACGGATGGATCAAGCACAAAGGCGTATGGTTCTATGATGCTTGTGATAACTATTGTTATTAATAAGGCAACCAAGGAGACAAACATGGAACAGGAATTTATCCAGCTTTACGATGAATACACCCATTCCACGATGAGTCGACGTACCTTCATTGATCGATTGAGTGCTCTGGCCGGAAGTGCAGGCGTAGCAGCATTGTTGCCCGCTTTGCAAAATAATTATGCGCTTGCCGAAACGATTCCGGCCAGTGACGGGCGTTTGGATGTCGGAATGATTGAATATCCAGGGGCATCGAATAAAACACTGCGTGGCTATTTCGCAAAACCCAAAGGAGGAGCGAAGTTGCCTGCTGTAATGGTCATCCACGAAAATCGCGGACTGAATCCGCATATCGAGGATATTGTACGACGTTTGGCTGTGGAAGGATTTCTGGCCCTGGCGCCTGACGCCCTTTCACTGCAAGGAGGCACGCCGGATGATATGGACAAAGCTGCGGAAATGATTGCGGCGCTGAATATGCAGGAAACACGCGCACATTACCTGGCTACAGTTGAGTATTTAAAAAATCGGCCAGATACGGCAGGGAGAGTGGGTTGTATCGGGTTTTGCTGGGGAGGGACCATGGCCAATGAGATGGCTGTGCATGCGCCGGATCTGCGTGCCGTGATTGCGTATTATGGCGGGCAACCCAAAGCTGTGGACGTACCCAATATTCGGGCTAGTTTAATGCTGCACTATGCTGGGCTGGATACCAGGATCGATGCCGGTATTCCTGATTATGAAGCGGCGCTGAAGGCAGCAGGAAAGGATTACCAGATATTCATGTATGAAGGTGTCAATCATGCCTTTAATAACGATACCAACGCTGCACGTTATAATGCGACGGCAGCTGGGCTAGCATGGACGCGAAGCATCAGTTTTCTGAAGGCCAAATTGGCGGCCAAGTAAGTCCATGTTGCCTTGGCCAGTCGGTTTAATCAAAGAGACGTGAAAACAGAATGATTGCATCAGGCAGGGTTCTATTGGGGTTGACAGCTTCCGCATCCGGCGCGGATAATCCCGTTCTCTTCAAGCGGGGTGTAGCTTAGCCTGGTAGAGCGCTACGTTCGGGACGTAGAGGCCGGAGGTTCGAATCCTCTCACCCCGACCAGGATTACTCTTAGGGATCAACAACTTAGAAATAGGTTGTTGGTCCCTAAGTTCATTCCAGGTGGCAATTTGGTGGCAATTCGTACTTCATCTTGCCACTTGCACGAATCATCCCCCTCTCTTTTGCCTATACCGTGTTCCCACAACAAAGGAACATCACAATGGCTTCCATCGAAAATCGCTCACGCATCAAAGTCACGGTACAAAACCGGAATGACCTCACGAAAACTTTTTCTTGGTCGGATACTCTGGCGATCCAGTCTTATATCGCTGAGTTGAAACAGAAGAAGTTCAAGCCGAGAGCGACTTGCCTCAATGACAGCTTTGCAGTTCGAATCCGGCAGAAAGGCTATCCCGAGCAATGCATTTTCGTTTCAAGTGAATCGGAGGCTGTAGAGCTACAGCAGCAAATTGCGCGAGAACGGAAACGGGGTGTCTTCACTGACTATATGACCGCTTGGCAGACGTCACTAGCTGATTTGCTGATTCGCTATCTGCGTGACGAGTCGCCACGGAATAAGAGCTTTGAAATTGAGGGCTACAAAATTAATGCAATGCTCGAAGATGCGGGGCTGGAGCGGCAAGATTTGGCGGAGATTCTAAAAAATCACAAGAACCCGCACCCCAAATGGATCGGCAAAGCCATGCGCAAGCCGACAGGGCAACGCATGAGCACTCCATCGGGGGCTACGCATTTCATTCGCAAGTCGTTTGCAGCCATTAAGCCTGAAGATTTTAAAGACTATGTCGATGAGCGCTGCCAAGTTGTGGCAGATGCCACGGTCGACCGAGAACTCGATATTTTCGCAGCAGTGTGCAACATTGCGGTCAATACTTGGCGCATCCCTGTTGCAAAAAATCCAATTGACGGTGTGCGACGTCCAAAGTATTTCAACGAACGTGACCGCCGACTGAAGTCTGACGAAGAATCCCGACTTCTGCTTGCTGCTCGTTATGAAGATCGTGAACGGTCGATTGGTCTCCATCTTGAAATATTGATGGAAATGGAGCGCGTTGAAGCAAATTCAGCGATCACGAAATATCAACGAAAGAACATAGTAAAAGCTGCGCGCGCTAAGTATTTGGACGAAGCTGAGCGCAGCTACACTCATATTGGCTTGCTCGAAGCATTTGTCCAATTCCAGCTGATGACCGCAGCGAGGCGCGGCGAAACGCTTGCATTGACTTGGGCCAACCTCGACCTTGAATCCCAGACTGCATATTTACTCGAAACAAAAAATGGCCGAGCGCGCAAGCTTCCGCTCCGCAGCGACTTAATCAATCTCCTTCGCCAACTTCCACGCGACAGCGAGCTTGTTTTTCCAATTGGTGTGGATGGTTTGCGCAATGCTTGGTCGCGCATGTGCGCAAAAGCGGGTCTGGTTGGTAACAATGAATTGCATATCCATGACTTACGTCACGAAGGTATTTCACGTGTCGCTGAAGCCGGTAGTCGGACCCCGGGCGGATTTTCTCTTGTGGATTTACAAGCGTTCAGCGGTCATCGCGACACGAGAATGCTGTTGCGTTATGCGCACCTTTGTACACAAAGCCTTGCAAAACGACTTGATGCCGCGTTTGCGAGCGAAACCGAAACTACTGTTCATCATGGTATGCGTCGCCTCCGGAAAGGTTCATCCGTGACGCTTGGAGAGGTTGTTGCTGCACAGTCTGCTGGCATCGGAACTCCCCAATCCAATCAGCTCAAGCAATTGTCACAACAACAATCTGTGAAACTCTGTTGGAAAGGATTCATTGTCGCCTAGGGAATCCGTGGTTCGTCCTTCGCCCGGTCTGACTGTTTTTTACAAAGGCCGGGCGTTGATGTTCACCCCCTAAGAGGTCATACACATGAACCATCGCAAAAAATCGATTCTGGGACTGGAGTGGCGCGCTATACCGTCTAATCGTACCGATACTGAAGCACTTTCCAGCCCGGTACGGGACCTAGCCGAGTTCCCAAAAAAGGACGAAATTGAAGTTGATGGCTTTCTATCAGTTACGGAGGATTCTTGCTGTCTGACTTTTAGGGTGCGGTCTAAACAAGCGTTACGATCCTTGTATCTACTAGTGACCGTAGATGGTCATTAAGTAAACGTGGAACGTGCCCTCCCAAGATGAGCACCCCAGCCTCCATATTCCTTTCCATCGCATAGCCGGTCAAATTGGCACTGGTGATGAAACAAGTATTGCCGTCCGCCACAGCGACTTTGGCATGCACTCGACCATCTGCAAACGCATCGGCCTTGTCGCGCCACGCATAAAGCTGAGCTTGAGGAACCAATGCCCGCATCTTGCCTATGATATCGATATTGATGCTGCCGCCGTGGTCCAGGGATGACTCCAGCAACATAGAAACATCGACGCCTCGAGCGCGCGCAGCATTCAACGCCCTCACGATGGATGAAATGTCATAGGCCACGAAGCTCGTAATAAATAGCGTCGACCGGGCCGCGTTGATTACTTGCAGGAGTGCCTGCTCCGTGCGGCGAGCTGAGACGAAAGGTGTTGTCGGTCCCGTCCAAACGAGTTCTGTCGATTGCTCGCTTGAGGCCTTGGCAAAAACATGACTGGCAGCGAGAAGCATTGATGCAAGCTCATCTGCGCTGACCGTTGTGCTCCTCCATGCGTCGACAAGCTGTTCGACTACTCCTGTGGCGACCGGCGTCCCAACCATGCTCGTCAGTGCGTTGGCTGCTTTGTTCGCTTCGGTTCGACGAACGCGAGCAGCAATGGCCTGTACCTTTTCCGGCGAAACCAAAGAGACCAAGGCTGCAATCGCATCCAAGAGTACATCCATGTCAGAAACCCTTGAAGAAAGCAGCGTCGGCGCGTTCGAGTGTTGGTACGAGCAGCGATCGATCGAGATAGCGGTTACCTCGCTCACAAGAGGTCTCCGCTACCAAACTGCACGCATGACAGGCAGCACCATGCAGGTAACGATCCTTCTCCGGATCATGTTCCGAACAGAGTGGATCAGAGGAGCAAACTTTCGAACGATTCAACGCTTGCTCCAGCAGGCGGCCAAGATTTTCTGGTTTGCCAAGATCAACGAGGCCACCCAGCGTGCCGTCTGAATCTGCTGCTGCGGTGTAGATAAGGATGCCCGCCTGTGGGCTGTCGCTTGATGTGTCGGCATAGATGCGCTCACGAATGCTCGCGGCGTTGTACCCGCACTCCAGAGCTAGCTCGCGAATCAGCAAGTGAGACAGCGTGTGCAGCATCGCATAACGAATGCCAGGGTAGCCTTCGTTCGGGTCGAGATGACGCGAATTGCGCCATCCCCTATGACCACCACGGAGCATTTGGTCGACCTTCTTCACACCATCCAAAGCCTCCCACTTGACGAGCACGGCTTCGTCAAACTGCACGAAGATCCCTTCGCCATGAACCTGGTTGGCTGGGACCCAATCGGGCTTGCTGCGTGAAAGGCTGGCCATTGGGGGGCGTTTATTCGGGTCGCCAGATTCTTCGGGGGCTTCGACCCGAGTGAAGCCCAGCAGAGCATTTACCTCGCGCAAGCGCTCAAGGAGCAAGACTCGACTGATATGGCCGCTAAAACCCTGTGGCGTGCCGACCTTCTTGCTCATGAAGTGCGGGTAGTCCGTGGGTGGGTTGGCCTCTGTCAGCACATCCCACTCGGGCCCCTTGATGTCGGCCTCACCCACGGCTTCCTGTCCGCCACCTTTGCGGTGCGCCTCAATGGCCGACCAGATCGACGTCGCTGGGAATTTGTCGATTCCTGGCAGCGCCCCGGTCTTCTTCAAGGTCTTGACCGTCACCGACACCTCGGCGTCGGAATCCATATCTTCGAAAAATTCCCAACCATCTTGGATCAGTTGACTGAGCGGGTCCTTGGTTTGAGGAATCGCGAGCGCAGAGAGCGTGATCGGAAACCAGCTATTTGTGGCACCCAATAGAACCGCGCGCGCTTCCTCGTTACATTCGTTATCAAAGTGATCCAGATGCGGGTGGCGTCCTCGGCATCCCGGTAGATTTTCTTTGCCTGCTTTGCCGAATGCATGGGCCATGCTTCTCGACGCCCCACAGGCATCACACTTCACCCACAAATTTTCCGTTTGCAGTGACGCGCCACTCTCAAAGAAACGCAGCGTGCCTTTGCACGAACTGTTACCACCATGGACGAAGTAGTGCCAAGGGAAGTCGTCGAGGTGACCATCGCGGCAGGCCAGCAGGAAACGTGCGGGGACGGCATCCGCATCCTTGGCAGGTTGGTCACCTTTGGAGCCACGGCAGCCTTTGTGAACGAAGCGAGTTCGCTCCGGCCTGAAGCGGTTCTCCTTGATCTCGAATAGACCGGCATCAAAGGGCGACAGCAGGCCGCACTTCACGCAGCGCATCCAGCGCGGGAATGGCCGAACAGGAACACCGATATTGGCCTCAGCCGACCAGACATCGACGAGTTCACTCTTCTGGAATGGCGGCATGCGCAGGTTCTCGACCTGCGCGCCCAGAACCTTCCGAACAGCAGCTAGCAGTCGTGCTTCTTGAATCGGCTGACAGCGGTCCTTCTCCCACCGATCAATCCCAAGCGTAACTACGGACAAGCTAGGTAGGTCAATCAGCGCACCGGGCCCATAGGTCCACAGCAACTGGCTGGGGCGAACTTCTCCGACTGGAGTCGTGTTGTTGATGATCATGTTCAATCCTCATCCTTCGTTGCGGGACGAGGCTTCCAATCGTGATCGTCCGTGATATGGCTTGTGTTCATGATCAAGCGCACGCCTGGCTCCACTTCCCGCATCGACATCGGTACGGTCCAGTTGTCCCAGGCTTGAAGTCCTGGCGACTTGATCAATGCAACGGTCTTGTCTTTTTCGGAGCCGCGTTTCTCATAAGCCAAGATCCGTCCGCCCTTGCTGACTTCTTTCGCCCACTCGTCGGCACGCTCTTTCAGCTCAGTCTCAGCCAACTGCTTGCGCGAGTTGTCTTCAGCGACATTGCCCGCCCGAGTCGCCAATACCTTGATGGCATCCGTCATCTCGGTCTGATTGGACATGCTCAGTTGGCCCGCGCCTTCGTTCGGGCTGAATACATCGTTATCAAGGCGCATCAAACTCAGCATGGCACCCGTCAAACCACGGTCCATCGCGCGTGGTGAGAATGGCGTTACTGATTGCGCCTCGACGTGTTTGTAGAACGTGGCGTGGTAATGCTCGAAGGTTTCGTAATGCGACAGGTCGCGCGGTCTGGCCCAAGTCAGCACCGTGCAGACCAAGCCCGGGAAGGAGCGGCCAACACGACTGGTGGCCTGGATGTATTCGGCGGTTCCTTTGGGTTGCCCGTTCACTGCCATCAGCCCGAGTCGGTTCACGTCGACACCCACAGACAGCATGTTGGTCGCCAGCACCACATCAATGGCGCGTGTGTCACCTCCCTGCCAGCGCGTTACATACTTGCCGGTTGCAGTGTCGAACTCAGACTTGAATTTCACTTCCAAATTATCGAGGTACTTGGGAATGTCTTGGCTCGATACCCGGGATGTTAGCTCGCGAATGTTGCTGATGCTTCGCTGTGCCAGTGCGGGCCGCTCCACCATGCTCATCTGCACGCGGTAGGAACGCGTCTGGACGTCATCCTCAGCCAAGCGCTTCATCCCGCCCAGCTCACGCAGGGAGTTGAAGTAGCCGACCATGGTCATGTACGGGTCAGCGGGTTCGCCAAAGTGGTCGAACAGTTCCTGAGCTGCTGTCAAGAACGCGGTGTAGACGCGGATCAACATCGCGGGGCGCGAACTGCCGGGTGAGCACACGCCGAGGTAGCGTCGACCAGGCTTCTCTTCGATGGGTCGTTGCACTGAGAAGAAATTGTCTTCCACGTCCAGACCGTGCGGCGGGAACACCGAAACACGGCGCATGAAGACGTTGTTCACTTGCTCCTTGGCTTTGCGCACTGTAGCCGTAGACGCGATGATCTTGGGTTTGACCGTCTTGCCATTTAGCGCCCAGCCGCAAAGTTCATCCACGGCGGTCTCATACAAACCCACCATGGTGCCAAGCGGTCCGCTGATCAGGTGGAACTCATCCTGAATAATCAGATCTGGCGGTCGGATCGGACTGATGTTCTTAACTGTAGCTGCTGGCAATGCACCGCTAGCACGGTGCCCAGTATTACAATCAACGCCCTTCCAAAGCAGGCCGTGACGCTCGCATTCCTGCCCCACACGGCCAAACAGCGTACGCACCTGGCCGCGCCACGCCATCATGGCGAACTTGTCCACGGTTGCGATCATCATGGTGGGTGGTCGGTGGTAGATCTCTTCGTCCACGACCAATACCGGGATTCCTGGGTGGGGCTGCTTGCTGGACTTTCCCTTGGAAAAATCGCAGCGACCTTTCTTGTCGCCACAGTAGACGAAAGTCTGGCCAGTACCTTTGATGATTTCCACATCCCGCCCAGGTGCTACTTCTGATCCACACCATGGACAACTCGTGAGCTGTGCAGGTGAAGGGCCAGTATAGAACTTCTCGGGATTTCGAATCGCCTCTATTGCTTGACGGCTTTCGTCCGTATTGCCCGGCGTGACTTTGTTGCCGACCCATAGCCCGATGGTGAAAGGTTCCGTGCCGAGGGATTTGTCACCTTTCGCCAGTGCCTCGCGTCGCAACACTTCCATCGCACAGATCAATGCGGTGGCACGCTGGAATTGCTGCAGCGTCAGCAGGCGCAGCGTGTAACGCATGATCACTGCCAAGCCACGTGAACTGTCGTACCCGCCCAGATTGCCCTGCATGCGCCGAATGGCCATGGTGAAGGCCGCTACGCCCAAATAGGCTTCGGTCTTGCCGCCACCGGTGGGGAACCACAGCAGATCGGCATAGGCATCGACAGGCTCAACACGATCCGGGTGGGTCGGATCTGCCAGCGACGGAATCGAGAGCAGCAGAAACGCCAACTGGAATGGACGCCAGCTGCGGTTCTTCAGCACATCAAATTTGTCGATGGTGACATCCTCGCCCCGGCGCATGGCCAGTGCGTATTGGCTGCGCACGCGTTGCGTCGCCATCGCTCGGTTGGCGAACCGGAAAGCAGCCAGCGCTTTCTCATTGCTTTTCAGCGTATCGATACCTTGCTGCAGGCGCGTGTGGATCTCATTGCAGCGGTCCATCGCCTGTTGCGACTGGGTGTCGTAGCCAGTTACTTCGGCCCCGACGCGAGCACGCTGCTCATCAATCCACGCGGCGTAGTCCTTGGTCAGCATGCTCAGGGCGGCGACCAGCGGGTCGATTTCCAAGGTCGCCAGGCGCTTCATATCGAGCAGACCGCTGCTTATCATCTCGCGCATCGCCGGGCGATCGCTTGGCTCAAGCCCGGGCGTCTCGGTCACCTGCACCTCGTACTGCGGCATCACCGTAGTGCGGACCTCGGTTGCCAGCGTCACGTCGTCTGCCGTTTCAGCATGGACGGCAACCCCATGGCCCACTGCGAATTCGACACGGTTGCGGTAGATCATCTCCAGCGCTTCGCGCTCAGGGTCCATGCCGTCTGCATCTAGCACCGGCCTGCGCCGGAAGATGGCGCGCTTGGCGGCATCCTTCTCCGAACGAACGATCAGCTCGGGCTGGAACACCCACGCCGTATCGCGGTTGGTGTCTGGTTCTTCCTGTGCATTCACCAGGAACAAGGTGACCAGCCGATCGCCATTGGCATTCTTGGCCCGAATGGAACCCTGCACGCGCACTTCGGGAAACTCGTTGTCAGGTGCCTGATGCGGAATCACGCCCTCGGTCAGCGGTAGCACGATCTTGCCGCCACAGGGAATCCGTTGCCAGACCTTGGTCTTGGTCTGCACTTCCGCCCCGGTTTCCTTGTTCTTGCGGGTGCGGAATATCTCGTGCTCGTCACTGCGCTCGTACCGACCCCAGCGCGCCTCGATCTCAATTCGATCGGCGTCGCCATCCACGCAGAAGGTTATGCCCAGGCTGCTGGGAACCAGCGACTGGTTGCTGGCGGCATCGATCTCGTCTGCCGAATCAGATTCCGGCTCCACACGACCAGTGGCCGTTCCAAACTCCGCACCCGGCTCGTGCCGTCCGGGCGCCTTGGCCTCGGTGGGCTCTTCTGCATCGTCATTGGCCAGTGGCCCGTCCAGCCCCTCAATGCCGCCCTGTGCGGACTCACGCGGGGCCAGTTTGCCGACTAGGTAGCGGTCGCGCACACCCATGTCGACAATTCGTTCATGGGGGCCGCCAGCAGGGCCGAGCAGATCGTCTATCACGGCCAGTTGCAGCAGTTCGCGGATATAGGCCTGATCCTCGATGGTCGGTACTTCGGCGATGGTCTTGTGCAATGCCCTGGGGAGCGACTCAAGGAAATCAGTCCATTGAATACGGCCCACGCTGCCGGAGGATGGCGGGGTGAGCGATGTAAGACCAATCGAAACCGCCAGATCGACCAGCAGCATGCGGTCAAAGTAGATCGTGGTGGTTTCCAGATCAGAACGAATCCGCAGTACCCGCCCAACCCGCGTGATGTGACCAGCGGTGTTCAGAATCAACACCCAATCATCGTCAGCAATGGCTTGATATAACGAACGCTCGCCCTTTAACCGCAGCGTATAGGGTGCTAGCGTGAGATCGGAGGCAAGGCTGCGATCAATGGCGATCCATGCGTTTGGAGTGCTTGTCATATCTTTACCGCCTCAAGTCTTGCCCACGATCTTCCCAAGCTTGCCGCAAAAAGCTGTTCCATCCCCTACAACTCCACTCGTGAGAAGTGAGGGTAAATCCGGTAGTACTTCTTGAACGTCGATATTGGGTTCTCACCCATATCTGATTTCGGAAGCGCGAAACCCATTTTTTCCGGTGGGTCTTCGTTTGCCTCCATCGTCAGCCGTTCCAAGGTTGAGAGCGCAGGTAGATCAAGCCGGTGCGGTGCTTCAGTTGTGGACCGAAACTCCCACCCCTCAAGAAGCTCTTCGATTGATTTGTCATCAGCGGCGCAAATGACAAACGTTGCTGTCACCATTGCCTGCCCATCTTTGTAGTGTGTTGCTAGCGCCCAGACGATTCGACGATCACGAAAACTAAGAGCCTCTTTCTCCACTGCAATCTTGAGGACACGCAGCAAACTGACCCCATAAGCTTTCTGGGTCATGCCTTCGGGAGGGAGGCCGCTAGGGCATAGCGCGCCGATTCGTTCCCGGAAGCGCGCAAGCCGCCATTCTTGAACCGTTGGTTTCTGTGATCTGTCGCCGGAAGCCTCTCCGCCGAGCTCCACGGAAATTTCACTGGTTTCTGGCTTGCCCAGCGATTCAGGGTTTGCGTTGAGAGTTATTCGAAGAACACTGCCAATCGGTGCAGCTCCAATGGTCTGTGCGAAACGCTCAATTTGCGTAGTGATGCCCTTGGGCTCCGTGTAATCGAACCAGACGATCGCAGGCGTAACGAAATCATGGCTATCAAGAAAATCTTCCAGAGTCGCGTGTACGCAGTCGATGGATGCGATGGGGCGGTTGAATACCTGACGCTTGTGGACTTCAGCGTCGGATTCGATGCATGTCATGTGACTGATCCCGAGTCGGGCGTGCACCAATCTGAAGTCCTCAAGGAATGGCCCGCCGAGCCCGACGTAGTGATATTTTTCCAGCGAAAGAGTCGGAGCCAGCCGCATCAGCAAAGACAAGAAAAGTTCACGGTCGACAGCCTTGTTTGGCCGCAACCGGTACGGGAGAGAGGATCCTGCGCTCATCGCTCAAGCCCCTTCCTTTTTCGCTTTGGCGAGAGCCAGTTCGAAGCATTTCTCTCCGACGACGCCTGGCTTCTCATCATCGGAATCGAACAGCATCTTCGAAACGAGCTGAACCTCTTCATTTGGGCGAGAGAAAACGATCCGTCGGGACGATGGAACTTTGTCATGCGGCTCTGGGAGTACCTTCGCTTTCTGCGGATTGAATTCGATGGATGCGCCCACTGTCCTGGTGCTCGCACGCGAGAAGACCGCTTCGATCGTCTTGCCTAGAGACAACGGACGCGAATCCTCCCAATGGCTCGACTGATCCGAACGCGGGTGGTTCTTCCATTGATTCGTGTAGGAGATCCAGACCCTCATCCCTTCCTTCATCTTCACCAGAGATTCGAGCCACACGTTGGATGAAGTATCGAGTGCTCGTTTTGTCGTTGTAACAGGAAGCTGATCTGCATGCTTGGAGCGAAACTCAATGATGCCGGTGATGATGGAAAACTGAGGGTGGTAGAGAGGTATGCCATCGCCCCATCCCGTCAGACGACTCTTATCCCCGACGATGACTGCGCGATCATTACAAAGCACGGTCCAGCCAGCGGTAGCTGAGGAACGATCTCGCTCGAACCCTGAATCTTCGTCATCAGTTCCGAGGCTGCGGCCTGTATTCAAGCCTACAGTAATGGAAACAAGCACGCCCTCAATCGTCTTTTGAAATACGAATGGAGCAGGCCCGTCATCTCGATTCGACACCAGCACTTCAACATGCACCGGCACCACGGGTGTGCCATTCAGCTCAACCTGCAAGCCCTGCTGCAGGAACATGGTGAAGTGCTCAGAGATGGCAGTACGGACATCGTTTTCGAACGAGCCGTTGCCAAAGTGTCTCGCCACACCCTCGTACAATTCCTTCACGTTGATCGTCGTCCCCGGCTCGGCGAGCTGCTCGGCGGACACCGTTGGCTCATTGATCGGCAGCGGATCCCAGCCTTTTGCATCAAGCCAGCTAGACGTAATGGGTACCTCAAATGTGTCATCACCAAAGCGGGTACGCACCAGCGCTTCACGGCCCATTTTGAAGATTGCACGCTTCATGCCAACGCCATACATGCCGATGGTTTCTGTATCAGAGTCACGCTCATCATCAGGCTCTCGCCCCATCTTGAACGCGTAGTTCTTTGCTACCTCACGAGGAATGCCTCCGCAATTGTCTTCGATAGAGAAATGGTCAGCAGCCAGTTCGATCTTCACGAAATGCTTCGTATAGTCGACCTCTTGCCCATCAGCCAGCCGCAGGGCGCCATCAAGACAGTTGTCCAGCAGATCGAGAATTGCGTCGGCAAGACTGATGTCGCGCGTCAACATCGACACAAAAAATCGTTTTGTCGGACTTGCCTCCGCACGGTCTTGCGTTGCTTTCGTCATCCCATTCTCCTTTAGTTCAATAGTTTTCTTTGTAGCGCTGTTGCTGCCAAATCATTGAGCATGCTGTTGTCACTGACGATGCTTATCTTCGCTGGAGATAGCGTCCTGAGTTGCTGCATTGCCGTACTCATGGCCTGGCCCGCCAGCGGCCGCCATCGGCGTGAGCTTCAATGAATTCATCGCACAGCAATTCAGCAATGGCGGCATCCCAGTCATCCCCTGCGGCTCCGCATCCAACCAAAATGGCCTGCTTGGTAAACCACTCTGTGTGCGCTTCGAGCCAAGCCAAAATCTGGTCAGATGATTTCTCACCCCATTGATTGCCTTTGGCCGGTTTAGGTACTGATTTCTCCAGGTGAACCGCTGAAATTCCGAAATCGAGTCCTGCTTGATGGAAGGAAGATATCGCTTTTGCCGGAGCCGCTTGACGTTTAGTGGTCTTGGGGGCGCTACTGTTCGCCGATTTGCCATGTAAGCCCGCGGAAACCTCATCCTGAACGCGCTGTCGATTCAGTTCAGACAATCGCCGCAGCACTTCGACGCGCGCAGCTTCTGAGATGGTGAAACGAACGCGGTCGTTCTCCGGTAGATACGGAACTTCGTGAAACCCGTGTTCAAGGTTGAGATCTTCCCAGCCGTATGCGCATGCTACAGCCGCATCCATTTCGCGCTGCAATGCACGCAGCCCCTCTATGCGAAGATCACGTTCGGTCGCGGTATGGAAGCGGTTGTAGAGCTTGGTCAGGCCAAACCCACTCTCTTGCATAATTGATGAACGCAATTCCGAATAGCTCATTCCGATATCGTGAAGCGTTTCTTTTGTGGCCGGCTGTGGCATCGTCTCGAAGCTGTCAGTAGCCGTGTATCGCATTCTCGTTTCCTGAGTCGAAGACTGCTTGCGAGTCCACGCATCGTGAATGGATGATTGGAGAAGTGCTAAGTTACCCGCATCGCTTAATGCGAACACAAAAAGGTCAAGCGTAAATATCCGATCGTTGGGCATAAATGCCGCATTTAGATACTTCGAAACTCGAGTGATGGCGATGACTCTCGCCATCGGAGAGGCTTCCGAGTTCCACCTCTCTGGGTGGCGCTCGAAATGGCGGCCACGACCAATGGCGTGGTACATAGCAGGTCGCTTTTCTGCAAACTGCCACCAATTATCTCGGTACACCTTGCGATTACTTCTTTGACGCTCTTCCTTTACCGTTTCCTCAAGTCGACACCACGGCAGTTCGTACTCCATGGCACGCTCTTTCGACCAGTCCCAAAAATTGATCACCCAGCGGCTCGGTCGCTGCTCAGGATCTGAATTGAGGTCATCGCCGTTTATGTATGGGAGAATCACGTCGGCATTCTTCGGATCGGCGTCCAACATGCCACGAGCCTCGTCGGGTGAAAGCACGAAACCCATGCCGAGCACGATCGACCCCTGATACGCGATGCCCTCATTCGCCTTCAGTCGTCCCGGACTCCACTCCTCACGATCAGACAAGAAGGCCGATATAAACGGAGCCGGCCGTCCGCGTAGCGAGCGCTCGCCATGCCATTCGCCCTTGTGGACATGCACACGACTGGTGACGACCGCCGCCTTCCCGGGCCACGGTTCGTTCGGGTAAGCCGCATGGATGACCGCACCCGCGCCGACCATTGCCTCCAGTCCGACCTGTCGTGTATCACCTTCCGCAATGGTGTTGACTGCGAGTAGCCCGAAACCGCCGCCCTCCCGCAACAGGCTCCAAGACCGCAGAAAGAAATAGGCGACCAGATCCGCCGAACCGCGCCGCCCTTCAGCGATGTGCGCGACCAGCCAATCACGGAAGGCCGTGCCCGCAACACCGGTAATGCGCTGTCCGCCCAGAAATGGTGGATTTCCGACCATGCTGTCGAAACCGCCGCGCTCGCGAACGAACACCTCGGGGAACGCCAATGGCCAATGGAAAGGTTGACGGGCTGGTTTGTCGGCGGGCAGATCGGTCGAGAGCATGAGGAAGGATCGTCTGCGAATAGCATCAAGTGAATCCGGGCTGCCATCAACAGCTTGGCCCGCCAAAATTGCAAGCGACGTTAGTCCACTTTCTAGGACAGAAGAATTGAGTCCCGCTGCGAATACATCGCCGACGAACGCATCCGCGATGCTTTCCGGTACTTCGAGTCTGCGGCGAGCATCCGCATCCAGATACGCCATGGCTTCCACATCCCGGATATCGCGGATGGGCATCTCGCGTAACTGCTGCCGCAGTTCGATGGCCTCGCGCACAGCCCGCTCAATGTTCTGGCCAAACAGACGTAGCTGACCTTTTTCAGTCGGCGTCATTGAGAGTTCAGTGAGCTGATCCAGCCGATAGATGCCGAGCAGGCTGTCGCCACACCGCAGGCTGTGATCAAGAAAGCCAAAGGGACGCCCCTTGGCCAGCGTCACAAGCCAGATCGAGAGCTTGGCGAGTTCGACGGCCAGCGGATTCAGGTCTACGCCGTACAGGCAACGCTCAGCGATGAGGCGGCGCGCGATCACCGTGCGTGCTTCACTATCTCGGGGCAGAGGTTCCTTGGCTGCTCCTGTTTCCAGAACTTCACCATCCACACTTACGGTTTTGCCCGTAGCCTCGACCTGTGACCACGCCTCGACGAGGCGATCCGACAACCAACGGCAGGCTTGCACTAGGAATGCGCCCGAACCCATGGCAGGGTCGCAAATCTTGAGGTCGAGCAGTTCAGCTGGCGATTTCAGCACCCATTGATCGCGTGGCGTCCCCTCTGCCGGACCGACATAGGCCACCGGCGTGAGTGTCTCGGCGACGATTGCCTCGGTCAGCGACTTCGGGGTGTAGTGGGTGCCAGTTTCGCGTCGGTCGGAACCGGTGGTGACGATGAAGGCGCCAGCTGGATAGACCAGCGGATAGCCCCATGGATCGGTGCGCAGCAGATGGGCATAGGGTTTGACGCGACCACGGAGCTTGGTGTCGCCCTGGCAAGCGGTCAGCAGGCGGTCGGCCAGGGTATCATCGACGGCTTTGGCCAGATCATTGCGCACCCGGCTGGCAGAACTGCCGGAGCGTTCTTGCAGCAACTCGGCCAGTCGCGCAGCACCATCCAAGCGTGCCGAATCCAGCTCGGCCAACTTGACCCATGGCGTCTTGGCGTTCTTGGTGGCGTCCAGTTCCAGCGTGACTTCATCGGTGCGTTTGACAGTGCGCTCGAGCAGACCCTCGTACACGTAGCCGATCTGTTCGACATCCAGCGCGCGGTAAGACAGCGTGCGGCCCTGGAATTGCTGGATCGCCTCCAGCAACAGCAATACGGTGCGATTGTCGATGGGCAAGGGTTTGGCTGTATCGCTGCGCCAGTTGGAGCCTTTGGCCCGACCTTCGAGGAAAGGGAAGCGGTCGGGGTCGAACAGCGAACCGCCCAGCGCTGGCAGGCGCAGGTTTTCGTGCTCAATGCCGCCAAACACCGCACGGAAGGTTGCCAGCAGGCGCGACCAGGCATCCCAGCGGCGCTCCAGAATCTCCTCGGACTCTTTGCGCAACTGCATGCGCAAGGTGGAGAGCGCATAGTTGGCTTCGTAGCGTTCGTCGCCCATCAGCAGCAGGCCACGCTCCTCGGCGGAGAGCAGGAACACCAAGCGCATCATCACCGTCAGCGCGGCCTCATACAGCTCGGGTTCTTTGACGTCGTGCAGGAGCTCTCGATTGCGATCCTGGTCGGCTTTGTCGAGCGTCTGAATCAACACCTCGACGGCGCGGCGTACTTGCTCGCCAAGGGCGTCGGTGACTTCGTCCTGGAACTTCAGGGAGCGATCGAACAGCGCAGGCAGTTGTTCGGATTCATCGACAAAGAAACGACGAATGCCGAGCAGGTGCACGAAGGCCTGCAGAGTGATGGGCTCTTGGCTCCAGATGCGGGCATACCAACTGGCAAAGGTGGTAACGGCCCCCACCGGGGCATCCACCAGCATCCAGCGCTCGCCGTTGGTCACCAGTCCGAGGCGACAACCCAGCGAACGGCACAAAGCAACCATGCGATCGGCAGGTGTGGCAGCCCAGCCGTCTTGCTTCAGGGTGGCATTGAGGTCGACATCCTGCGCATAGGTTTGGATCAGCAGCAGTGGCTTGTTGGCGCGTTGCTCATCGACTACTGCAAGATAAGGCGACAGCGTTACGCCGTGTTCTGGCAAGGTGGCTTGGAGGTTGGCTGCGCACCAGTCGGCGTGCTTGAGTACGTCGCCTTTGCCGTCTTCATCAAGCTCAAGGCCGTGCGACAGCACCTCGTCGATCCAGGCCACATGCAACTCAGCGAACTGTGCGTCATCCAGCTCCAGCGCTTCGCGCCATTCCTCGTAGGCTTGGCGCAGACGTTTGCGCTTGGTGGCATCCAGTTCTTCCAACCCTTGCGGAAAGGCTTCCTTCAGAACGGGAACGGCGAGGAAAGGGCCGGAGATCTCAATCAGCGACAGCCAATCTGAATTTTCATTTATCATTTTTATTCGCGTCCCTCGGCCCGAAGATAGCCACGTTCTTCGCATAGGGTCAGGTTTATTCCATTCTGCGAGTTCATCCAAAGATGGCGGCAATTACATTCAGCGCTTTGCCCTTGCGGAATCTCCAGGTAAGAACCACATTCTTGGCACCAAGCGAATGAATGCTTACATTCGCGACACTGACCGGCGAGCCACCAGAACAACAAACCATCTTCAGTGATCAAAGCTCCGTCTTGATCAAGGACAATGCAGTCACGCAAGCAGCAAGGGCACATCTCCCACTTATCAGTAACGATCAAGTCGAGCGCTTCCTCAAGGGGAAGGATTCGCATGTCACAGCCAGTATGGCTTGCCTTGATGGCGGCAGGAGCGGTCCATCCATTAGCTGCCACGATAACTGCTTTGCTGGCACCAACCGCTTCGGCCAAAGCTAGAACTGATTCGACCTCCTTCACGTCGATGGGACTGGAATGAAATTTGGCATCGACGACAAGTTTGACTGAATGACCTTTCGCTTCGAGTTCGATCAAAACATCGATTTGGCGTGCATGTCCGGTGATCTTGTCCGGGATCATCACGTTCCTGCGAACGTTGCCAAATCCATCAGTCTGCTCGTAAAACACCGCGACAGCCTCTTGGTATTCCTGCCAGTTCATGTCGAACCTTCTTTCACGACAGACTCTGGCGTGAGGAAAATCACGGCGACCGGAAAAGTGCGGTCGTTCAGTTTGGCGTAGCGGGTTTCGATGGCTTCAGCCTCCTGCTGGCGCTCGGCTGGAATACGGGCAAGACGCGCCTCCAGTGCGGCAATGTCGCGCCTGAGCTGTGTGCGCTCATCTTCGGAGAACAGGGAAAGCTGTACCGGTTGCTGATCTTTTTTCAGCTCAAGCTGGATGGCTTTTTCAAGCTCATCAAGCACGGTGCCAATGTCGGCCACTTCCTGCTGCTTGCGGGACTGAAGGGTGTTGGTCAGGAACTTGAGCCGGTCTTTTGACCGGGCATCGACCGTCTGCAGAATGGCGCTTTGCGCACGGTCGAATCGCACACGGATGGCATCGAACAAAGAGTCCGCGGCTGTCAGTGGTTTTGCCTGATCCAGCCATTGCTGGACTTTGGTAACACCTTCTTCTCGGCGGAAGGCTTTGTCCCCCAAATAGCCCCCGGCCACCGTCAGCTCTTCGTGGAGGCGATGATGGTTGCCGCCAGTGACGACCAGCCGCGAGATGACGACCACGGCAGGACCGTCGAGCAGGGTATCCGGCACCGAACGCACTGTGACACGATGCAACTTCTTCACGTCGTCTTGCGCCCAGACCTCGGCGCGTAGCAAGCGCAGGCACATTTGCACCAGTCGGTGGTTGAGGTGAACCAGCACCACGTCGTCACGCCCGGTGGCGACGGCGTGATCGAAGGTGATGGGCCGAATTTGCAGTGTGTGAGGGTGGCGCAGCCCTTCGAGGCATCGCGCCCACGAGCCCGACAGCGCGGGCATCTTGAATACGGTGCCCGCCGGGGCGTCGGCCAAGGCAAAAGGTTCAAGTGGCGGACGGCCTGCCAACACAAGGCCCGTCTTGACCGCCATGAGGATGTGCTCTGGCGTGAGGTGGAAATCATGCTGCGTGGTCAGGAGCCGTTCGTGCAGCTTGGCGACTCGGTCTTTCAGTTCGCGCTCAG
Source organism: Formivibrio sp. (assembly GCA_031291275.1). Lineage (GTDB taxonomy): Bacteria > Pseudomonadota > Gammaproteobacteria > Burkholderiales > Chitinibacteraceae > Formivibrio. The sequence continues at coordinate 7,253 of JARLJJ010000132.1, read as the reverse complement.
CACGTACAAAGCGTCTGGACTTGGCGATTTTAGCTTCAGCCAGGCGGGTGTCAAGGTCTTTGAGTGTGCCTTCGATCAGCCCCGACATTTGCGGCGCGATGACCGGGTTGACGCTGCCCATATCCGCCCGCATGGACTCGAGTTTGCGCAGTGCGCGGATGATGTCGTCGCCGTGGCCACCAATGGTTGCTTTGCCTGGTTCGCCGCCATCGACGGGGTGCCAGATCAATACTTCCTTCTGGCGCTGACCGTGCCGGTCGATACGGCCGTTGCGCTGCTCCATCACATTGGGGTTGTAGGGAATTTCCAGATGAATGAGGCAGTTACAGTGGTTCTGCAAGTCGATACCTTCAGACGCGGCATCGGTGGCCAGCAGGATGCGAACTGCTGAATCTCTAGGTGAAGTCTGGAAGGCGGCTTTGATGGGTTCCCGATCCTCCTGAGATAGCCCTCCGTGAAGAAGAGCCAGGCGCTCGCCACCGAAACCGTGACTGGAGAGGATCGCCTGCATCCACTGGTGGGTGGTGCGGTACTCGGTAAACAAGATTACGCGGCGATCGTTCCATTCCCCATCTGTCTTTAGATGTGCCTCAAGCCAATCAAGGACAGCCTTGGCTTTTGCATCGACTTGGTTTTGGGCTGTTTGCGCCCACGACCGCAACTCACTCAGCATCTGCTGCTGCACAGACGTTAGCGGTTGCGCGCGACGCGAGGCCTCTTCGACGGCCTCGGACTGTGCGTTTTCTACCTCTTCATCGTTTGCGTAGTCTTCATCTGCCCGGAGAATGGCCTTGTGCAAAATGCGATCGGCCATCGCGTCTTTTTCCTTGCGCTGGCTGCCATTAGCCAATGTAGCGACATGCTTTTCAAGGGTGGATGCAAAAGCGGCGGGAGAAGAAAAGAGCCGCTTTTTAAGCAGCTGATTTACAAATGACGTACCAAAGAAGTTGCCCTTCTCCGCGCCCTGCTCGCGACTCGCGCAGTAGTCATTCAGCTTTTGGTGAATGGAGCGTTCCAGCTCCGTGTATGAGGCGGGTAAGGCTTGCAATTTGCGCTGCGCATAGAGAGGCTTGCCTTCCGCATCGACCAAATCGCTTTTGAGGCGGCGGATCATCACCTGGCTCAGCTGCTTTTCATCGGGCAGGATGTTTCGGGCGAAACGCTGGTCGTCCAGCAGCTCCAGTAGTGAGGTGAAGGATTCGGTGTAGCCGTTGTGGGGGGTGGCTGTCAGAAACAAGCGATGCTGGAAGTGCGGGCTGATAGAGCGAATGAAGCGTGTCCGCTGGCTTTCCAGCGCGTAGTTCGCACCGGCAGCGGGGGCGATGTTGTGTGCTTCGTCGACGACGAGCATGTCGAATTTGCGCGGATAGCTGGTGTGCACAGGCAAAACGTCGCGCATGGCACGCAGTCCTTCGCCGCTTTTGACCCAGTCCATGGAGGCAATCAGGCGTGGGTGCGAAGTCCAGGGGTTGGCGTGGATACCGCGATCTCGGCGCAACTGCTTAATGTAGCCCGTATCGACAACCCTGAAATCGAGGCCGAACTTTTCCAGCATCTCCATGCGCCACTTTTCTTGCAGCGATGCGGGGCAGATGATCAGGACGGTGCGAGCGCGGTGCCGCAGCAACATTTCCTGGATGACGAGACCGGCCTCAATGGTCTTGCCCAAGCCGACGTCGTCGGCAATGAGCAGATTGACGCGAGCCATATCGATGGCACGCACCAGTGGGTCGAGTTGGAAGTCCTCGATGCTGACGCCGCTGCGGAACGGTGCTTGCAGAAAGCCTCGGTCAGCATTGGTGGCTGCACCCCAGCGAACCGCATCAAGGAAGGCTTCGAGGGTGTCGGAGTCATCCTGGCCGGTGATCAAAGGCAGACCAGCACGCTCAATAATTTGCGCGCCCGGCTCGATCTCCCAGATGACCTCAAGTTCCTCGCCGAGGCCGTCCTCGTCAATGGATGAGAGAGTGACTGCATTCTGTTGTGCCGACGTTGATGTCAGCTTGGATGAGACGACCTCGGCAACGACCCACTGACGTCGCCTGACCTCGACCAGTTGTCCAGGTTCAGGGCGGGCGCGGTAGGCCTGGCTATTCTGTGCGTTCGAAATTTCCATGCGGTCTACCGTTTTCCTGTTCAGTCTGTTTGGTTCGAGCTGGCTGGTGATTCACGTCGCGTCAATCTGGTCGTGATCACCAAGTTCGCTATGACATCAGCTGCACCGGGCGCTGGCTCGTGCTCCCAGAATCGCAGCACCGTCCACCCGATGCGGCGAAGTCGCTCGTTCGTGTCGGCATCCCGATGCCGGTTTGCCTCTATTTTTTGCAGCCAGAACTCCGCGTTCTGCTTCGGCCATGTGGCGTGTTCGGGGCATCCGTGCCAGAAGCACCCATCGACAAATATGGCGATCCTCAGCCCCGGAAAAGCAATGTCCGCGACCCGACGAGGTTTCTTCAGTACCTCGAAATCGACTCGGTAGCGCAGGCCTCTCCGGTACAACTCTCGACGCAATGCAATCTCAGCGCCGGTTCCCTTTTGCCGTACCTTCGCCATTCGGCGACTGGCTTCTGGAGATGAGGGCTGAACGCGTGGCATCGATTGGATCTTAGTGAGTCATCTAGGAATGGCCGATGCCAGGTGTGCGTTGATGCTCCTAGCGATCGCTCGACCCAAGTCAACGGGAACGGCATTGCCGATGAGTCGTCCTAACACACTGAAATTTACTTTCCCATTTGGTGGGATGAATGCATAGTCTCGCGGAAAACTCTGCAAAATTGCGGCTTCACGAAGAGAAATTGCTCGGTCCTGTTCAGGGTGACCAAATCGACCGTTACCGAATCCATAACACTGCGTAGTCATGGTAGGAGCTGGTTTGTCCCACTCCATTCGACCATAGACCCCAGGATATGTACGCCCACTCTCGGCACGATGACAATCTGCGACAAGATGCTTAGGCCAGTCTCGCCAAGTTCCGCCAGGTTTTGATACTTTTATACGTTGAAGATTTTTGTCCGACAATGTAGATGTGACATGTAATTTGTCCCGTGGAGCAGCTTCTCCAGCTCCAAGCGGGCGCAAACGACCAATCGCTTGGCGCACGGTAGTTGGCTTCACTTGGGTAGGCTCTATCATCTTGATTTCGCCATGCTTTGATGCCAGTAGAACCATTCTTCTACGCTGTTGTGGAACACCATATTGTGAGCTATCGATAACGTTAAACCATACGGTGTAACCAAGCTTTTTCAGTTTTTCAACAAAGTCATGAAATACAGCATGTTTGGCAACTGTGGGCACATTTTCCATTGTGATCACATCAGGGAGGATCTCTTCCGCCAATCGAGCGAAGTGATACAAAAGACCCCATTTCCCATCTTTTCCATCGACTTCATACCTTTGTGCATAGGTCGAAAACGGTTGGCATGGAGCGCACCCGGCAAGAACTTTCACATCGGCATCACCAAACAAGGCATTAACCTCATCGGCCGAAATTGTGCTCACATCACATTCTAAAAACGTGGCGTGGTTGTTCGCTTCATAAGGAAAGCGGCAGGCTGGATCCATATCCAAACCCGCAACAACTGGCAGCTCTTCAAGCACGAAACCATGAGTTAATCCGCCCACACCACAGAACAAATCAACACAAGAAATTTTTGACAATTTTAATACTCCGCACACTTTCGACTTACTTGTATATCAATCGAAATAGGGTGTTAGCAAGATATTCATTCAAAATGTAGTGCAACGTGAGGCTTTATTTCTGCTGAAGCACATTGATACATACTGACTCATTTATGGATTTAAATTAGGTAGAGGGTGGTCGGGTTAATTTTACGACTGCGCGTTATATGCAGCTGAGGCAAATGGGCCTTCTAACAACCATTTCATGGAATGTGACGTATTTTTTTTCTTTGAATAATCAACATTTCAACCTTGGTGCGACTGACTTTTGTGCGCACTATCCTCCATAGTGCATCTTGGACATTTGGCCCTGGCTGTCGGACGAGTTTTATTTCCCAACCTAGCTTCTCTTGTAATGAATCCATAACAGAAATTGTCTCATCAACCTTTTTCTGAAGGAGACGTTCTGGGTGTTTCAATAGCCTACGATATGAGGCAATACAATCACCTCGTAATTTGTCTGCATCACAAGCCGCCTTGTCATTCGGATAAAGGTATGCAAGCAAAGTACCCATCTTTAAGTCACGATCTTTACCATCGTTGATGACCCCGCAAAGTCTCTGGTGCAGTACTCTAGCAGCAAGATCCGACCCCAGCTTACGCGCCTCGACCAGTGAGACACGGGTATGGTGGTGCTCTTCCCTCAGAACGAAGCGAGTTAAACGAGGATTAAGTCCGACGTGTACCCGATGACCCCTATCTGCCTGCCCAGGAGGCACAAAGAATGAAAGCAGCTGGAATCGTTGCCAGTCGTCGTTATCGTGTCGGTTCCGGATAACAATAGTGACTTTAGAAAGGCGACGCATACTCTCCATGGCCCGGCGAGAGTTTCGACCATTGTCGGTTAGTCCCGCAACTTGGAGCAGGTGAAGGATGGGGAACTCAGCAAAGAGTAACTTGCCAACAAGAACATCATGCTTCGGATCGGGCACTGATTCATCTATGAGGCCATCCCGCAGGTGAACAGCGATGTCATCACCGCTCAAATCTGCATCGGGGTCAATGAGTTTTGCCGATGCATGTGCGAGACTTGTAACACTCTGCAATATTGACAAGTCAAAGCCACCCAGCAATTCCGGGCAAAGGAACTCGACAACCAAGTCATCTGAGTACTCGTAACAGATTTGGGTCTCAACCCCACGCCAGTTTTGGTCATGTGGACATACGTTTCGAAATAGACCCGGGCAGAGACATAGTGCCGGGTCATTCATGACGAATTCGTGCAGGGTCAGATCCAATACCTTTGGGCGCCTAGTAGGTGTAACGGAAAGTCTTGGAAGGGCCATCGAAGTTCTATGTTTGCATTGAATCGGAAGTGGCTGAGAATTTTACACGGCCACCGTGGTTGCTCGCCGGTTTTTTGTATTACTTGCCGGAAATTTCATGGTGCATCTCAAAATCATCAAATATGTCTGTAAATAGTCGGTGATTTCGTGTTCATGTCTTGCTTGCCCACTTTTGCATGCACGTAAAAAAAATGCCTGTATTTAGCCCGTTTTTGTCCAAGGAACGCCGTCCTCCATACAAAAACATCTATTAATAGCACACCCCTCTCTCAGAAAGAGGACCCCTCTTGTGTGGATCTGGGATTGCGGCCCCTTTGCTGCCAATGGAGTGTGATTATGTTGTTGGTCAGTCGGTGCCGGTACGCTTCAAAAACAGCAAAATAGTATAGTGCTTCAAACTGTGCATGGTATGGGTAGTGTTGTATCTAGGCCAAACTGGCCGGTAGCCAAGTCCGATGCATTCAACCACTTTTGCCTGCATGTGGAGTTGTCCAAGCGCACCGAGAACGTCAAGCCGCGATTTATACCCCGGGGTCTGGTCATTACCAACCATGTTTCAGCTATTTTTGCAAAGGGCGCTATCCAGGAACGACGGGTAGTTTACTTCAACGGTGAAGCCCCCTAACTAACACATACTTTTCGGGTTGGAGTTGTGCAATTTTTTACGGCACACCGGAAGGCCATGTCATCGTTTAACCTGTCGCGGAGACGACTGAGGAAACGGATTTTGTAGCGGATGGGAAACGGCCGTCTTGGATGACGGGGTTTTAGCAGCAGTATTGCGGCAACCCTGCTCAAATCAACTTAGCCTTGGAGTACGCAAGTCCGCTGGCATAGAAGCGTTCCCGTTTTTAAGTGTAAGCTCGTTGAAGCACATAGGGTTCATGGTCATGTTGATACAGCCAACGCGGCCAGTACCGACAGCTACCGCCACTGCGTATTCAGCAGGTCTGGTTTGGCGTTGTAATTTACTCCGCCAGCCTGCATCACTCTTTTTCTGATCAGACCTACAGGTTGGCGCGACACTGTCGCAAAAGTGGTAACCGATTTTCTTGGCAGGAAAAAATCACAACATCGGCGCGAAAGTGCCTGTGTGACCCCATATTGTGGGCCAGCTGCGCAGCAGCCCTGGTAAGCAAAACAACACACTCCAGCAGCACTTATGCTGCCGCAACGCGGCATCCGGCTTGCCCTGTGAGCTGCTTTGTGGGCAAGCCTAATCGGCAATCGAAAATTTTTGAAATGCCCCAGTCTGGGGTGGGCAACGTGAGCATGATTGGCAGACATCACCCTGCTGGCCAAATCGCCAGTCTGACTTCACACAGACATCAACAAAGCTTACGCGTACTAAAAACCAGTGTTTAATCGATTAAACTTGGTTCCCGTAATACGTCAACAGGATCTGGTGTGCGCAAAAGATGCGTAGGGTAGGTGAGTGCTCCGACGTTAGAGAAGAGTCATGCAGCTCCCCCAAGCTGTCCGACCTTCCCGGTGCGAGTACGTGTGCGTGTTTTCGTGCGTATAGCACGCTAGCTCGTGCTATACGGAAGTGTAGGGCAACAAAGTTGAAGGAAGACATAATCCTGACCATAACCAGCAAAAATGTGCATGTTATGCTTGATTTCTGTGGTCAAAGTGCAGAAGTCTGCATGTCGCGGGAAGCGTGTTTTGCAGGGTCAATTAGCGCTGTGTGATGAGCGATTCAGTTGTGTTGCGCAGTAGGCGCCAAATTGCGATTACAGGGGCGAAATAGCCCAATGGGGTTTCGCGTGCACCTTTGATAAATCCTTGTAGTAAGTCACGCATGTCTCATCTCGTTGGAAGCCTATCAGGCCAATATAGCGTATTCACTAATTTTCAGTATGATCATCTGGCAGACTGTATGCAAACTCAAACTGAACGCCATGCCGGACATGAAAAAGCTTTTTCCGGTCATTTCAGTTTCTCTGTGTAACAATCCTTCTCGTTCATCGGTCACAGTACAGCGCAGCATGCCAAGACGGGTGATAGGGGGTTTTTTGCTGCGAGGAGTGCTTTGGCCACGCTGTCGGTATAGGTGCGACTGTCAGCAGGTAAGGTGACCAAAATTGGTGGGCCGGCGCGCTTCTCAGACGACAGTCAGCAGGCAAGGTGACCCAAATTGGTGGGCCGGTGCGCTTCTCAGGCGACAGTCAGCAGGTAAGGTGACCAAAATTGGTGGGCCGGCGCGCTTCTCAGACGACAGTCAGCAGGCAAGGTGACCCAAATTGGTGGGCCGGTGCGCTTCTCAGGCGACAGTCAGCAGGTAAG
>JARLJJ010000131.1 GCA_031291275.1 Formivibrio sp. | reverse complement strand
GCCCTGTTAGCAGGTATGTGACTGTGTGTGACTGTGTGTGGTAAATTTTCATACTGTGAACGAGGAGCTGCCTTGTTGCCCTCTATAATATCATGAGTGCAAACTCAAACCGGTGTCTGTGACTGCGCAGGCGGCATATTCGTGGCGGATGTGTGCTACGATCCGGATGCCCAGGTGGATCATCGCGCAAACTGTGATGCGTGTTATTATGACCAGACTGGCACCAACTGCCAAATCTGCTACTACACCAGGTGCACCACGGTAAGTCACCCGTTCTAGTACTATCACGATTTACGACTCAAGTTCGTGGTTAGCGATCAAGTTGTTCTCTGGTCTCACCGCAGAATCCCAGCTTTCCGTACGACGATCCCCAAGTCCAGCTAGCGGCGGCGCAAATTGACTTGCAGAGTGCGTAAAGTTTGCAAACAACCGTGATTGCCTCTGCCAGTATATCACTGGCGTGTGCGGATTTTCTGCAACGTTGCTTGCCGCAGACGCTCAAAACCAGTCCAATTCCCTGCCCGCCGCTAATTCAAGTGCGACTGATCAGCTTCTCAACGAAGTCCAGCAATGTATGTCTCAAACTTAGACGCTCGGCTTGCTGCTGAAGTCATTGTGATTATGTTTTTGTACATGTAGCGATTGGGTTCGCAAGCACCATCATCTCCACGCTGCAGGCGGAGGCAACCTGCGCTAACCTGGGGGAGGTGTATCCGACCTCTAGAAACAGCTTGTGCAACGCGGAAGTGAACATCATCCGGCTGTTTATCCTCCAGGCAAGAAAATGTGTTCAGTTGCCAGTGCTGCTCTGCTGCCTCAGGCTCAGGCCCCGGCTGCGCAGCTAGGGACTGATGTTCTTGTGTCCCTCGCACCCGCAGATGATCGTGGCTGTATTCCTCTTCTTCGCCCTCGTGGGTCTCATGCCGATGTGGGCCAATCACCCAGCTAACTTCCAGGGCGCTTTTGCGAACAAGCCTGCCAGTGTGCACAAATACTTCTTG
>JARLJJ010000130.1 GCA_031291275.1 Formivibrio sp. | reverse complement strand
GTGTGTTTCGGAGCCTGCGTTCCTCTTGCGGGCAAGATTTAGTATGTCTCAATACGATGGTGTGGTGCGATCCAAGAAAGAGGCCTTGGGGCGGGCGCAGGATCGCTCGGAATACTTTTTCACTAGGAACACCAAGACAATTAATAGGCTGTGGACCTTCAGGGCAGAGCCCAGAAGGAATTAAGAGCGCGTGGACCTTCAGGGCAGAGCCCAGAAGGAATAAACAACCAGCAGCAAACAACTCGCAACTTGAACAGGCTCGCTGTTCTTGGCCTGGCGGGGGCCACTTACCACCCCATGCCGTCCACTGCAACCACCTTTTCTGCATAATGGCGCATGTCGACAGGGGTGCGGATGCTCTCCAGGAGGAGGAGGAGGTCCTTGATGCCCATCCGGGGTGGGGAAAACGGACAGTGTCTTTTACCGAATACGACACTGTCTTTTTATTCAAGGTTTTTTAAAACTTTTAACAAGTTCTAAAGTAAGCTGCAAGCAAGTCACCTGAGGCCCACCCTATCCGCCTATCCATAAAGGTGCCCGCGATATATTTGGCCCGAAGTTTCCGCAGCGTCCCTACTGTAGTGTACGACGACCTTACAGTACTGTGCTGGACCAGAGCTCCTTCCTTTAAAGAAGTCGGGCGTCATCGGGCAGTTTGTGCCGGTTGCCCAAGCGCACACGAACCGATTTGGTTTTGAGCGATTGCCAGAAAACCACAAAGCAGACAAAGCCCACTCCAGGGAAGACCTTCTTCCCTGTTGTAACCGCCAGTGCCTTGTTCTCTTACATCGTAGTTCCACTCTGTGGGGCCAGCACACGTTGCATGGCCGACGTGAGAGGAAGGTTGTGCATGCAGTTCACCAAAAATCGCTCACCCCGCAGTGATCCTTGTCTGAATGTGTAGGTACAGTACTGTTGGTCATCGAGGCCCACGATGCGGTAATGGACACAAAGTCCTAATTGCCACCGCCACAATGGACCCGCATTGCAAAGCAGTACTTCTCTTTGCAAGAAAACAGTGTCAACCTGCAACGTGAGGGCAAACCGAATTGAGGGGCCAGCAGCACCGTGCATGGAAATCCGATATCCAGATAAAGGCGATCACTGGCATGGGTGGAGGGCAGTGTGCTCGTGCCGCTTGGACCACAAACAGTATGTGCAATGCCGCTTTGTCAGTTTGAAAAAACCAGCGGTGCGGTTGTGGTTCTTGCGGGGGGGGGGGGGGGGGAATTTTCTGTGCCAAAAATGCCAGTGTGTAAAGGTCGAAGAGGCCGGTTTTTGCATAATT
>JARLJJ010000129.1 GCA_031291275.1 Formivibrio sp. | reverse complement strand
TTACGGGAGTCGCCCCCAAGTTGGACACCCACCGCTGCCGTATTTGCTCTGGATACCATGGTGGCCAGAGCGCGAGTACCGCGACGGGAGAATGGTTCAACAGCACGTATGTCGCGGCTGACAAAACGAATATGGCGGCAGCCCAGGCGGCTGGGATGTCGTACATTCTCAATGGGCCTGGCGTTACTGGCGGCATCGGCCCTGGTGGCGCAGATGGCAACGTGAGACGCGGCACCATCATCGGACCAGGCCTCAAGCAGATGGATGCCGCCCTGCTCCGCGACGTGAACATCGAGGGGAAACTGGTCTTCCAGTTCCGCGCCGAAATCACCAACGTCATGAACTGGGTGAATCTCGGCAATCCGTCCACTGGAAACATCACGAATGGCTCGCAGGGCACCATCACCTCAGCCGCCGGCACCCAGCGCATTATCCAATTGGGCGGACGTCTGACCTTCTAACGTAACTCGAAGCGAGTGACGAACCGGCGTGCTCTTCCGAGCGTAATCAGGGAGGAGGAGCACGCCGCAAATAAACACTAAACGAAGCCATTGCCCAACCGACAGGGTGATCGACAAACTCTGACGTTGAACGGCCTTTAGCTGCCGGAATCTCGACGCTCCTATCCGGACCGCACTGCCGGCTGGTTCGATGCAGCCGGAATTCGATCCGGAGATGGGCAGTCCGTTGCCTAACAACCACGCCTCGCATGATGACATTCAATCTTTCGCCAGCTTCAGAGACAAATGCAGTTGGCCTATTCGGATTATTTGCGTTTTGGAGCTGAACCGGCCGGTCCATTCTGCTCCTTTTCAGGGATGGATGCCTCCTTCCATCCCGATTTTGTTCAAGGCAATGCCAATCTAACTAAGGACCTTCGATGAAAGCCAAGCTCTGCATCAGTTTTGCGTTTCTCTTTATCTGTCAAACGTTTTTATATGCCCAATCAGCGCCAACCGTTTTGGTCGATGTAGATCATCGCCAGAACGTAAGCCTCAACGGCGACTGGCATTTCATTGTCGACCCCTACGCAACTGGTCTCTATACGTTCCACCATGAATTGCGTAAGGATGGGTTTTACCTGAATGGCGCCGCCGAGCCGGGAAGCGATCACCTGGTCGAATACGATTTTGCAAAGTCTCCCACATTGAAGGTGCCCGGAGACTGGAATACGCAAAGCGCCCAGCTTTTCTACTACGAGGGCTTGGTCTGGTATCAGCGAGATTTCGACTTTGAGCCCCAGGCCCATCACAGGACGTTTTTGCATATTGGTGCGGCAAACTATAAATCGCTGATCTGGATCAACGGCCAACATGTCTGCGATCACGAGGGTGGCTTTACCGACTTCGAC
>JARLJJ010000128.1 GCA_031291275.1 Formivibrio sp. | reverse complement strand
TCGCCGAACTATGCGAGGTGGCAAATCTCTCGGAACGCTCGCTGCACCGCTATTTCGTGCGGCACGTAGGCGAGAGCGTCGGGCGTTATCTGAACCGGCTACGCATCGGCTATGCAACGCGGCAACTAACCGGTACGGACTGGCCGATCGCACTCATCGCCACGAAGGCGGGGTTCCCGAATCTCGCCAATTTCAATCGACAGTTCCTGTCCGCGCGCAACATGACGCCGAGTGCGTACCGGCGTTTTTTCGAAACGTACGGGCACGCGGCGAGGGATGCGACTTCAACAATCGTCGACCTCGAAACGCGTTCGCCTTCGCTGGAAAGATCGAAACGGCGCGCGGTGCTCACACCGTAAGGCTGTCGGAAACGCCCGTCAAAGCCGGGCGGTAGTGTGCCGCCCGGAAATGCACGAAGTTAACCCATGCGAACGTTCTGAAGCAGAAAGCCGCCCTTAACCGAGTCTATTGAACAGGCGACACCGCTTTGCAAACGGCCATCGTCAAAGTCGTCGGATCCGATGTCTTTGTGGTGCACAGTGGCGTGGTCGGGCTTGCGCTAGGCGACATCGTCACCGAGGCCGAGTTCGCCAGACGCGCCGTCGATCCCGCCGGTAATGTCCCGTAGCAAATACTTGGATCAGCCTGCAGCTCCGATTCCGACGCCAACTGGAAGCCGGATGGGCATGTTTCTCCGGCACTGGACAAAATCATGGTCGTAAGAAAACGGTTCCCTTCGGCTACACCATTGTTACAGATGGTATAAACAGGCTTTTGCGGAGGTGCCTCCGCCCAGACCCTGCAAGTCTCCGCATTAAACCAGCCGTCGACCAAACCAATTACGTTTGAACCGCTCGGCGAGTGATAGAGCAAATTACACAAAGCTGTTTTATTCGCCATCGCCTGCTGAACGTTGACGGCCGCATAACGATCCCAACATACTGCACCTTCAGGGGAAGAAGAGGAAACGACAACCTCAGGTGTCGTATATGAGATTTTCTTACATAAAGAGCTTTGGGTTTGATTGGTACTTTTCGATATTACGCATGGGAGACGCTCGCTTCCAGATACAATATTTTCGCCATCCAGCCTGGCAACACTATATATGTCCAATTGCGCAAAGCAAATACTGGAATTTATTTCAACGTCCTCTGCAGTCGCAAACCTGTAGCCCGACGGACACGCAGGCACTGGATTATCCGTTTCAAATACATCTCTGCCGGATGGCGCGCATATTTCACCAGTTGTATATTGAGTATCTGGGGTCGCTATCACCATACAGGTCGAGTCCGCACTTTTCAGAAGATACCCCTCTCTAACGCGAAGCTTATCGTCAACCTGCATACGACTGCATATACTTTTATTATAAATTTCAGCAATGCTCTCCGGGATCTCCTCCTTATCGCGATCGCACTCGCGCTGAGTACCGTGATCGTACAGGAAGGTTATTGATGCGTCGAAATCCTCGTGCTGATTAAAAGCTCTATCTCCCTCGAGACACGATCCACCACACAATGTCGAACCCAGCGCCGCCAAATATCCTGTGTAGTATGCATAGTCCATGTTTCCATTATCGAATGGGATACACTGCTCGCCACCAGATTGCGCACCTTGCTGTATATAACCCGTTGGTGGTCGTCCACAATTCGTAAATTCAACCCACGGCATTTCATTCCATGCCGCATGCCCGACAGGAAAATGCGCGAGTTCCGGTTGAGACGCAGCGGGCGGTAGCGTGAACGCAATATGGTTCGGATTGTATTCGGGGTTAGGCGTCATGGGTGTGGCCGGCGGTTCGGCTACTGAACGCCATCCGACAACTTGATACCAGTGTATCCGCCCCATTGCGGCCCATTCGTTTTCCTGCCGGATGATCGGATCCAGGAATCGGCCTAAACTGGCGTTAACATCGACAAAATTTGCAGTTGGACGAATCGTGTAGACATAGCCGCTACGGAACCCGCGTCCCTGATCCCACAGCCAGCGGTAGCCCCGCATAAAATCGGTCGTCGTCGCGACATAGCCTGAGTAATCGTTCTGAGGCCCTGCATGTCCAGTCGCATGATTGTAGAGACTGAGGTCGACAATCGTTCCCGGTCGCGAAGCATCAACGCCCCTCGCAATAAATCCCCCGGTTCGCCTCACCTCATTGGGCGCACGCGTGTCAGCCCGATAGACAAACTCGGGAATTTGCGCCGGCTGGGCAGAAGTATTTCTGGCAGCTCCAAAAAATATTAAAAAAATAATCACAAAAAACGAAAGGAATCTCATGGCATCACTCCATTCAGATGTTCATCTGATTACTGTGGATACAGGATTCCCTCTGTGTTCAACATCAGATAAGTCTCCGAGACTCTTATTGTCTGGTTATCGACATGGGAGCCAATCCCAATCGGAATACCACTTGTTATCGGGTCAAAAAATCTTACCGATATCACATTTGGCTTGCTACATACTCGATAAGCCACCGACACGTTTGCATTCTGAACATTAGTGGTAGCAAGATCTGTGTACTGAGTAGTTATTTCGTAAACGTATCCTGTAGTCGGATTTAAAAATGAGTCAGAAGAAGATGTTTGATGAGCCACACAAGGTTGTAGATCTGTCGACAAAAAGACGTAGAAACTGGATTTCGGATCGTTTTTATCTATTAATTCGATGCCATATTTGTACAAACTCCATGGAGCGGCACCGCCACCTTCCGCCCAAAATCGCGGATTTAATACTACATTGCCACCCAGTGCCGCCAAGGGAGCCCAGCTGCTTCCATTGTAGTATGTGACGTTGTATCGCTGCGACACCATATCCGTAATATCAACATCTGCTGACAGCGAAGGCCCTGCCGCGTTGGCATCGAGCATACCAGTGACTGAAGCGAAGAAAAATGAACATAATCCCGTCGCTGCCATGCACTTCAGATTCGACTTCATTTCCACCACCTCGCTTTTCAATAAAAAACACACCAACCACCCTAATCACCATTTAAGTGACAAAAATAAACTCCGCAGCGTAGTACTGCTTTTCAGCCACAAGCAAAGCAGGCACACGGCGGCAATTTAGCGATGGGGAAGCGATCTACGAATTTGTGGATTTATTGTGCGCCTTAGGGCGTCGGAATTGGCGCGACGGATCGACTCAGATATGAAGAGAGAAGTTGCAGCACCCATGATGCGTGAAGCACCACGCGCTTAATGAGGACAAAGACGCTTTTCTAAAAAAAGCCCCGGCAACTGCCGGGGCTTTTTCAATCCTGCTAGATCAGAATCGATCAACGTTGCGCAATCGGCTTCGCTTCACGCGGCGTATCGCCGACGAACAGTTGACGCGGACGGCCAATCTTCTGTTCCGGATCGGCGATCATTTCGTTCCACTGTGCAATCCAGCCGACCGTACGTGCCATCGCGAAGATACACGTGAACATCGACGTCGGGATGCCCAGCGCGCGTTGCACGATGCCCGAGTAGAAGTCGACGTTCGGGTACAGCTTGCGCGACACGAAGTATTCGTCTTCCAGCGCGATCTTTTCCAGCGCCATGGCCAGCTTGAACAGCGGGTCGTCGTGCAGGCCCAACTCTTCCAG
>JARLJJ010000127.1 GCA_031291275.1 Formivibrio sp. | reverse complement strand
CCTAAAACGGGGTGATGGTAAGAATATTCCCGTGCAAAAACAGATCAAAACCGAGAGTCAAAACGAGCGATATTTCCACGTCACTGCTGAAGTATTCGGGGGCGAGGATGAATAGCCAATCTAATACTTTATTAAATTGGATCAATAACTTACCAACAGAAAGCAGCCCCCGCGAGGGGGTTGCAAGTCCCCGACCTCCCCGACCGTCCCCGACTGTCTCCCCGACAGAAAAACACTCGCAACCTATTGATTTATATACAAGTCATCGACTCCCCGACTGTCCCCGACCTTTTTTTGATGGTTCGGGTCTGAATGCGCCGCGTTCAGGTGCTGCGCAGGATCAATATGGCGCGGATATTTTGACGGATGATGAGCTGAAATTTTGGCAGCAAGTAGTCGATCAGATTGCTGATTTTTTAGGATGCGATGCAGATGGCCGGGCCATGCTTCACCGACACCTTATCGAACAAGGCAGAACGTTTGTTCCTCCCTTGCGTGATCTGGTACGGGCATATGGATTGCCGAATGATCGGCTAGAGTTTTATTGAGCTGTGTCTGTACGCTGCGCTACTTCGTCGGGCCATCAGTTTTGGACAGGGCGTTGTAGAGCACGATGGCTGCGGCGAAGCGACGGAGGAAAACCCTGTGATTATTTTCAATGGGTCCCTCCTGGCTCCACAAACACACGGGGCATTGCGCAGCGCGGCAATTTTACAGCGGGTGCGTTTCTGGGTAAGTGAAATTCACCGGTCAAGGTGAAATGGTGAAATAGTGAAATCACAAAATGGTTAAGACTATTTTCAATGGGTCCCATCTGACCGACTCGGATATGAGGGCATTGCGCACCTCGATTAGGTTCTAGCCGCGAAGTTTTACTAAGGGGGCTATACCGTGAGGTTCAAGACAAACTGAGGTGGTCCTGTAATGATGCAAACCATAGTTTTTATGCACCAACATTGTGCAAATATCCCAGCCCCCTAATTATGCCCCCTGTTTTGTCCCCTATTTTTATTTTGTTCTTCTGTAGACCGCATTTTTGCTTGACTCATGCACTACAGCCTGATGGCAATAAGGAACCCCGCGCCTTGCGCGGGGTTTTGTTTTTCCGCCCGGACTTGCGCGCTACAATCGCACCATCTCACACGGAAGACACTTGCCATGCCCATCCGCGCGGTTGTGTTTGATCTTGGTGGCGTTCTCGTCGACTGGAATCCAGAATATGTTTACCGTGAATTGATTCCCGACCAGGAACAACGACAATGGTTTTTGGAGCACGTCTGCAACAGCACCTGGAATGTGCAACAGGATGCCGGGCGCTCACTGGCAGAGGGCACGACGGAATTACTGGAGAAACACCCGGAACATGCCATGTGGATTCGCGCCTTTTACGGGCGCTGGACCGAAATGCTGGCTGGCGAGTTGCCTGAAGGCATTGCACTGCTTGAAACCCTTCAGGATGCCGGCCTGCCACTCTATGCGTTGACAAACTGGTCAGCTGAAACATTTCCCTATGCACGTAAAAATCTGCCCTTCCTGCAGCTTTTTCGCGACATTCTCGTCTCAGGAGAACTGGGATTGATCAAACCCAATCCAGCCATCTACCATAAGATGCAACAACGCATCGCTGTTGATTTGCCGGGAATTGCACCAGAAGAGATCGCATTCATCGATGATGCCGCACACAATATCCGTGCAGCCTGCAATCTTGGCTGGCAGGGCGTGCACCATATTGATATTCATGCCACGCGCGCTGCATTGCGTCAGCATGGCCTGCCCGTTTGATAAGGATCACCATGAATCAACCTTGCCGCCCCCGTATCGTCATTCACTATTGCACGCGTTGCAACTGGCTTTTGCGTGCCGCCTGGCTGGCACAGGAACTGCTCTCGACATTCAGCGAAGAAATCGGTGAAGTGGCCTTGCAGCCCGGCACAGGTGGTGAATTTATCGTTAGCTGTGATGATCTGGAAATTTGGAACAGGAAAACCGAAGCGCGCTTTCCCGAAGCCAAGGAACTCAAACAGCGTATTCGGGATCTGATTGCACCAGAAAAAACATTGGGCCACAGTGAACGGTCAATACCTGATTAAACCCTGCTCACACACGGATGATCGTGTGCTACCTTGATGCCATGCAAAAACTACCGCTGACTCCTTTACTGCTAGTCTTGTTGATCTGCCCAGCTTGGGCTGACATATACAAGCATATTGATGAACACGGGAATATTACGTTCACCAACACACCGATCCGCGGCGCCCAGCGCGTTTTCATCGAATCCGGCTATCCGGCTATCCGCCCGGCAACCAAAGCTAAAAACGGCACAAACGCACCACGCATCCCCAGCGCAACGCCATCCTCCTTTCCTCGCGTTGACAGTGGTACGCAGAAAGAGCGCGATGTAAACCGCAAAACCATTTTGCAGGATGAACTTTCTACAGAACAGCACCTGCTGGCCGATCGAAAAAAAGAATTGGCCGATGCTGAAACCACCCGTAGTCCAGAGGAAAAATCCAACCCCCAGAAATATTTAGAACGCATTGGCCGTTTGCGTGAAAACTTGCTGCTGCATGAGAAAAATATTGCCGCATTGCAAACCGAACTTAGCAAAGTCCGTTAATGCCACGATCAACACCCACTTTCAATGCACCACTTCGGGGCAATATAATGGTGCACCCTTAGTCCATATAGGCCAACACCGTATGCTTCCTGTGCTTTTTTGAGCTGGCCCGGCTTTTGCTTATAGGTAACCTAACCTAAACAGGAGCGCAAAGCCATGAGCCCCCGCGCCTTTGCCGGACTTGAATTTCTTGACGCAGCGGTACTGGCCATCGGTTCGGATAGCCGGATCATCTGTGCCAATCCGGCAGTCAAAAATCTATTTTCCTTGCGCGACTGCGAGGGCATGACGCTATCAGCCAGTTTCGGACCCGCCAGTCCGATCACCCAGGCATTTCTGACAGCGCAGAAAGAAAATATTTCCATCACCGAGCATGAACTTGCCGTCGACGGTCCATATGGCGAGATGTATATCACGCTGACAGTTTCACCCATCGAAGCAAGTGACGCGGCATTCATTCTTGAAATTCGCCACATCGATCAACAACGGCGTATTGCCAATGAAGAACGCATTCAGGCGCAGCAGCAAGCCAATCGGGAATTGATCCGCAACCTGGCACACGAAATCAAGAATCCCCTTGGCGGCATTCAAGGGGCCGCCCAGCTCTTGGCGCACGAACTGCCCGATCCGCGCCTGAAGGAATACACCCAGGTTATCGTCGAAGAATCGCAACGTCTGCAAGGATTGCTGGACCGCCTGCTGACGCCGCATCGCCTGCCCAAGTTAACCGAGCTTAATATCCATGAAGTACTTGAGCGCGTGCGCAGCCTGGTCCAGGCTGAAACGCCCAATGGATTGGCGGTCAAGCGCGACTACGACACCAGTTTGCCGCCGTTGATTGCTGATCGAGAACAACTGATCCAGGTCGTACTCAACATCGTGCGCAATGCCGTACAGGCCATGAGCGGCATTGGCGAAGTGGTGTTGCGCACTCGCATCGCCCGCCAAGTCACGCTCAATCGCCGGCGTTTCCCTTTGGCGGTTCGCATCGAAATTTCCGACAATGGTCCCGGCATTCCAGAATCGCTGCGCGATACCTTGTTCTACCCACTGGTTTCCGGTCGCCCAGGCGGCACCGGCATCGGGTTGCATCTTGCGCATACCTTTGTCGTACAACACCATGGCACCGTTGAATTTGAAAGCCGTCCGGGCCAAACATCATTCACCATCCTGCTGCCGCTAAATGCTTGGCAAGCGGAAAATTCCTCTGCGGAGCAACCATGAAAACTGTCTGGGTCATCGATGATGACCGCTCCATTCGTTGGGTTTTTGAAAAAGCCCTGGCCCGTGAAGGCATTGACCACGCGACCTTCCCTTCAGCTACGGAAGCGCTAGCCCGGATGGAAACGGAACGGCCGAGTGCAGTAGTTTGCGATATGCGCATGCCTGGCGAATCTGGCCTGACTTTTCTGGAAATCGTGAAGCGGGAATGGCCGGAGATTCCCGTCATCATCATGACGGCACATTCCGATCTCGACAGCGCGGTTTCTGCATTTCAGGGCGGGGCGTTCGAATACCTGCCCAAACCCTTCGATGTCGATCAAGCCGTACTCTTGGTGCGTCGTGCGCTGCAGGAAAGCGAACGTCAGGCAGAAACCATAGAAGTAGCCTCACCCGCGCCGGAGATTCTTGGCAAGGCACCAGCAATGCAGGATGTGTTTCGTGCAATTGGGCGCCTCTCCCAATCGGCCGCAACGGTCATGATCACCGGCGAATCGGGTGCAGGCAAAGAACTGGTGGCTCGTGCACTGCACCGCCATAGTCCGCGCGCTGCAAAACAATTTATCGCGATCAATACGGCAGCCATTCCGAAAGATCTGCTGGAATCAGAGCTTTTTGGACACGAACGCGGCGCCTTTACCGGTGCCGATGCCAAGCGCCAGGGGCGATTCGAGCAAGCCGAGGGTGGCACGCTGTTCCTCGACGAAATCGGCGATATGCCGCCTGACCTGCAGACCCGCTTGCTGCGCGTCCTGTCCGACGGTTTTTTCTATCGCGTGGGCGGTCATCAACCACTCAAAGCCAATGTCCGGGTCATTGCCGCTACGCACCAGAATCTGGAAGAGCGCGTCAAGCTTGGTCAGTTCCGTGAAGACTTGTTTCACCGCCTGAATGTGATCCGCCTGCGTCTGCCGCCATTACGCGAACGCAAGGAAGACATTCCGTTGCTCGCTCGATTCTTCCTGAGCAAATCAGCGACCGATCTGGGCGTAGAAGCCAAACGTCTTTCAGAAGAAGCAATGACGCGTCTGGCAAGCTTTGCTTTCCCAGGCAACGTGCGGCAACTGGAAAACGTCTGCCATTGGATTACGGTCATGGCCCCCGGCCAAATCGTTGAAACGAATGATCTGCCACCGGAATTGACTGAAAGCAGTGGCACTTCACCGGCACCCACAGGCAACTGGCTCGCAGCCTTGGCTACGGAAATTTCCGGGCGGCTTGCACGCGGCGAACATCGCGTCCTGGACGAAATCACACCGGCATTCGAGCGCGTCGTGATCGAGCAAGCACTTGCCTATACAGGCGGGAAACGAATTGAAGCCGCAGAGTTGCTAGGCTGGGGACGCAACACCTTGACCCGGAAAATTCAGGAACTGGGCATGGAAGGCGCAGTTTAATTTGCCGGGCCAGGCCCGCCGTTAAAGTGGGCCAGGCTTAACTCTTGCCATAGCGCAGGCAGGTGCGCCGGTAGAGTTCTGCCAATTGCAGAGTACGCCCATCGTCGGGATCGATATTCATTGACCGTTCCAGATACTCCGCTGCGTGACGCATGTAAGCATCATGCCAGCCGTGCCGATTCACAAACGCCAGCAACGCATTAGCCGCATTCACCAGGACCAGCGCGTTGGCTGGGATATCCTCCACCGCCTTCATGAATTGTTCTGCTGCTGCAGCCAAATCACCGGCACGTGCCAAGCGAACAGCATCATTATTCAACGACGCGATCTGATGTGCGGTTTCCTCAATAAGCTGTTGCCCCCGCTCTTCACGACCTGCGCTCCGGAAAACGTCCGTCACGCGAGCACGCAGCGACTGATCATCATGTCGATTTTTGAGAACGGTTTGAGCAATCTTCTCGCCTGAATCAAACTGCTGCTGCCGCATACATGCATTGGCCACCAGCAGCCCAATTTCAGCGGGCGGCGGTCCCGGCAGACGAGCTAGCCTTTGCAAGGATTGATTCAATGCTTCACGTGCTTTCTGCTTCTCTCCCAGCCTAAGCCAGATATCGGCATCAAGGGCATCGGCCAATGCCGCGGCAGGCGACTCACGGAACTCTTTGCGAATCTCTTCCGTGCTGCGCCGGGCATTCGCCAGATCTCCTCGCGCCATTTGGATTTCGGCCAACCGCCCCAGATCGGCAGGATCGCGCCCGAATGAATAGCGGGCCAACCTTACCGTTTCCGCCATGGCAGATTCCGCCGTCGCCAAATCACCCTGACGCCAGGCCAAATCGCCCAGATCTCTCTGCCGCCCAACCACATAGGGCGACCGTGCCGAGGCATTCTTGAGCGTTTCCAGTGCCCCGACCTTATCGTCACAAGCATTCTGTGTTCGCGCCAACCAGTCGTACGCCTCCATCACCAGTTCATGTTCAGCGATAACGCCCTGAAATACCGTCCTGGCCTCATCAAAACCATTCAGGTGATACAACGCTTTGCCCAACGCCATGCGCGCCCATGCAAGATCGGCCATTGCCAAGGTTTCACGGCACAAATCACGCGCTTCTTCCCAACTTCCCACCCGCAGCAACAAGTGGACTTTCATTCGCAAAAACGCTGGGGCATCTTCATCGCCGATTTCGATGCCCGTGCTGCAAAGATGAATTGCTCGCAGAAAATCACGGGCCAAAATCGCCTCGTCAATGGGACGGAAGCGCGATTTTTGCCGAATGGCACGAAGGAGTTTGCTGTAGAGCATCTCACCCGTATAGGGCTTGAACACAATAGCATCTGGTGCCAACTCGGCAGCGCCTATGACGCGCGTGGCACGACGCTCAGCGGTAACCATCATAAACACACAGGAAGCCTTCAAAAGACCATGGCGCCGGGCTTCTTCGAAAAGGTATAGCCCATCGAATCCGTTTCCGAGATCGTACTCCGACAGGATAACGTCGTAGTCGGCGCCGCGAATCAGGTTGAGCGCATCCCCGGCTTGGCTGGCATAGTCAACTTTTCCTGCACCAAAATTGCCAAGCTGCGCACAGGTCGCCGCACGCATATTAGGCACACTATCCACGACCAGAAAACGCAGCGTTGAAAACGCTATCGTCTTATCGGACGATATTGAAGGCTGAACAGATTCCAGCTCTGGTCGCGGCGTTTTGAAGGAATAGGGGCGAATTTCAGCCATGCTGGTTGCCTAGACTACCGGTTGCAATTTGGCATAAGCAACTGCAAGCCATTTGGGTCCACAATCGCGGAAATTGACCTGAACATTGGCACCTTTTCCCTGCCCTTCAGCATCGATCACCACACCCTGGCCGAATTTCGGATGCGTCACCGTCATGCCAATGGCCAAACCATGATCGGGTGTTTCGACCCGCTTGCTGACCACCGGCGCGGAAGGGGCATAGCCACGATTAAGGTACTTGAGCAACTCCGGCGGAATTTCGGCCAAAAAGCGCGATGCGACGCCAAAGCGTGTCTGCCCATGCAACATTCGGCTTTGTGCCAGGGTGAGGTACAGTCGCCGCCGTGCCCGGGTAATGGCCACGTACATCAGCCGGCGCTCTTCTTCCAGGCCATTGGGATCGTTCAGGCTATTG
Source organism: Formivibrio sp. (assembly GCA_031291275.1). Lineage (GTDB taxonomy): Bacteria > Pseudomonadota > Gammaproteobacteria > Burkholderiales > Chitinibacteraceae > Formivibrio. Next base: position 27,078 of record JARLJJ010000127.1, on the reverse strand, counting down.
TCATGGGGAAACAACCCTTCCTCCATCCCGCTAAGAAAAACCGCGTGAAATTCCAACCCCTTGGCCGCATGTACGGTCATCAACTGGATGGCTTCCTGCCCCGCCCCGGCCTGGTGCTCGCCGGCCTCGAGCGAGGCATGCGCCAGAAAGGCAATCAGATCATTTTCGTCTTCCGTCACGAACACCGTTGCAGCGTTGATTAATTCGTCCAGATTAGCCAGACGATCTTCGCCTTCTCGCTCAGTTCGATAATGGTTTTGCAAACCAGACAGATCGAGCATCATGGAAACCAGTTCCGGCAGCGGCAAACTCGTGCCTTGTATACGCATGGATTCGACCAGCTCGATGAACTTTTTTACCGCCAAGCCACCACGCCCGCCTGCGCCGGCACAGGCTATCTGCCACAGACTGCTGCCAGCTTGCCTCGCCGCATCCTGCAATCCTTCCACCGTACGCGCGCCGATGCCTCGCGTGGGAAAGTTGATGACCCGCAGCAAGGCATTGTCATCATCAGGATTGGCAATCAAACGCAAGTAAGCCATGGCATGCTTGATTTCCTGGCGCTCAAAAAAGCGCAATCCACCATAGACGCGATAGGGAATACCCGCATTAAACAAGGCATGCTCTATTACTCGAGATTGCGCATTGGCCCGATACAGCACGGCAATTTCAGTCGGATTGGCACCATCGCGTATCAGGCTGCGCGCCTCCTCAACCATAAATTCCGCTTCCTCGAAATCCGTAGCCGCTTCGTAGACACGAATAGGTTCGCCCGATTCAGCTTCAGTCCACAAATTTTTACCCAAGCGGTTGCGATTGCGCGCAATCACCGCATTGGCCGCATCGAGGATATTTCCATGTGAACGATAATTACGCTCCAGCCGCACAATATGCTTTACTGCATAATCACGCTGGAAATCTTGCATATTCCCAACATTAGCACCGCGAAATGCGTAAATTGATTGATCGTCATCACCAACTGCAAACATGCAATTACTTTCACCGGCAAAAAGTTTTAGCCATTGATATTGCAAGCGATTGGTATCCTGGAATTCATCGACCAGGATATGACGAAAGCGGCTTTGATAATGCAGGCGCAATGCCTCATTCCGTTGGAGTAATTCATAACAACGCAATAATAACTCAGGGAAATCCACCACCCCTTCGCGCTGGCATTGGCGTTCATATTCAATATATATTGTTTTTAGCATGTGCGAATAATCATCCCATGCCTCAACATATTCTGCACGCCTGCCATTTTCCTTATGGCCATTGATATATAGTTGAACGGTTTTCGCAGGATAACGCTCGTCATCCACATTAATTACTTTCATTACCCGTTTAACGGCAGAAAGCTGATCTTGATTATCCAATATAGCAAAAGCTTCCGGCAGACCGGCTTCGCGCCAATGCAAGCGCAGCATTCGATTGCACAGACCGTGAAATGTCCCCATCCATAAACCACGCGGATTCAGCGGCAGCATCGCGGTCAGCCGTGCCAGCATCTCCTTGGCCGCCTTGTTGGTAAAAGTCACGGCCAGAATACCAGCAGCGCTCACCATGCCGGTTGAAAGCAACCAGGCAATACGTGTGGTTAATACTCGGGTCTTGCCGCTGCCTGCGCCCGCAAGAATCAGCGCATGCTCTGCCGGCAATTCAACTGCCGCAGACTGTTCCGGATTGAGATGCAGCGTGAGCGGGTGAGACATGAGGTTTTCCAGAAAAAACGCAATATAGTGATTGTACCGAATAAAAAAGGGTGGCCTATGCCACCCTTTTTTATTTTCTTGCTCGCATCAAACGCGCAAGGCATCCAGTGAATTCCCCGTAGCAAGCCAATCCAGCACCCACTGCGGTTTGCGGCCACGTCCGGTCCAAGTTTGAGTCGCATCCGCCGGATTGGCGAATTGGGCGATGCCCGTCGATGTTACCTTGCGGGTTTTCTTTTCTGCGCTACCCAGCACTTCAGCCAAAGAAAGGCCTGCTGCTGCTGCCATGCGCTGCATTTCAGCGCGAAGGTTTTGTTTTTCCGATTCCTTGCGATGCACTATTTCAATATCAATTTGTTTTTTCAGATCAGCCAATTGGCTGAGGTTCAGACTGGAAATATCAACCACAATCGATCTCCCGGTATTGGTTGGTTAACGTAAATCACCGTCGTAATTATGCGTGGCGATTTTCAAGAATACAAGTAATTATTGATACGAAACCATAAATGATTATTTAGCCAACAATAGATTATTTGTCTCGAGCAAATCTTGTTCGCCCAATGCGCCAACCGCTGCAGCCAATTGCAGCCTGTTTATCAGATAACTATAACGGGCAGCAGTTAAATCATAGCGTGTTGAATAATATTGTTGCTGGGCATTTAATACATCCACAATAGTCCGCACACCAACCTCTTTACCCAGAGTTGTTGAATCTAACAATGATTTACTGGAATTTAGCGATTGTGTCAGCGCCTTAACCTGTGCAACACCATTTTGCATGCCAAGAAAAGCCTGGCGCGTGGAAAGGACCGCACTGCGCCGCGATGCCTCGACCAAATCGCGCTGCTGTTCATTTTTGGCGATTGCCTGACGATATTGCGACGAGCGATTACCCCCGGTATACAACGGGATACTCAACAATATGCCAATCTGGGCTGTTTTGGTGACGTCATTACCACCACTTTTTGATATTCCGCTCGCATCATGCTTGTCGCCATAACTGGCGACAAGATCAACTGAAGGTGCCGTTTCCGCGCGGTATTTATCTATTTCACGCTGAGCAATACTCTGGTTCAATCGCTGCGACAATAAGCTGTAATTTGTTGCCTCTGCCCGGGAAATCCAGGCATTCACATCCGCCGGTTGTGGCAAGCTAGGTACAATATGATCATTGACTTGGGCAACAGACTGAGGATTCAGCCCGGTAAGTTGCTCATAGGCCTGATATTTTATTTCACGATCATTCTGGGCAACAATTTCTTGTGCCAGCAGTGTATCAAAGCTTGCTTGGGCAGAATCCACGTCCGTAATAGTCGAAACACCCACTTCAAAAGATTTTTTGGCCTGCGCCAGCTGCTGAGAAACCGCATCTTTCTGGGCATTGATTTGGCGGATTTTTTCTTCAGCCAATGCCACGTCAAAGTATGCCGTTGCAACGCGCTGGATCAAATCCTGTTCCGCCGTCTTGTATTGAATTTTAGCCAGTGCCGTCTGCAATTTCTGCTGGTCATAGCCGGCCAAAGCTTCAATGCGGTAGATGGGCTGCGTCAAACTCAGGGTATAACCAGCCGAATTACCACTCTGAAGGCTACTTGGATATTTGCCCGCTTCATTACCTGAATTGAAATCCACATGGCTGCGCGTCGCATTTCCGGACAAAGTGACTTCCGGCAATAACAGCGCCCGACCCTGCACCACATTTTCTTGCCCTGCGAGAAGCCCATTGTAGGCAGCGCGATAAGTTGCATCGGCTTTTTGTGCCGCCGTCCAAGCCGTAATCAAATCATCTGCGAACACGGTTTGTGCTGCAAACAGTAGCGAAGCCGCGAGCAAAGTCTTTTTCATTGATAGAGTTCCCCGAACAATTCCGTGATTATCATTCATTCCAGCCTTGCCCGCAGCGACAACCTGTATCGCGCTGACAAAACAGCAAAACCGGAATCATAGCGGCAACGAAATGGATTCCAATCTTGGCCGCCGCATCGCTATTTACTTAGTCGATGTTGGCACCCAAAGTCTTATTGTTGAGTATATTTGCGCTGCAAATATCAAAGACAAAGCGTTGGAAATTTCAAATTAATAAATAACTGTTCAGTTATTATTCCGACATGCGTTCCGTGCGTCAATGTAAAACTACCGCGAAAACACCCCTATCGCTTCATCGTCATTTGAGTAAAAACCAGCAAGCACTTTGCTCTGCTAAAATCGCGCCATCTCACGAGGAGCACGTCATGACTACTGTCATCACCCCCCAACAAAAGGCCGAGATTCTGTCTGAGGCTCTGCCCTATATTCAAAGTTTTTTCGGTAAAACTATCGTCATCAAATACGGCGGCAACGCCATGATCGACGAAGAGCTGAAAGAAGGTTTTGCCTCCGATGTCGTTCTGTTAAAGCTGGTGGGCATGGATCCGGTCGTGGTGCATGGCGGCGGCCCACAGATCAATGACTTGCTTGATCGCATCGGCAAAAAAGGCGAATTTATCCAGGGTATGCGCGTGACCGATGCTGAAACCATGGATGTAGTCGAAATGGTGCTCGGCGGACACGTCAATAAGGAAATCGTTTCTCTCATCAACAAACACGGCGGCAAAGCCGTGGGGCTGACCGGCCAGGATGGCCACTTCATCAAAGCACACAAGATGTTTCTGAAAGGGGTCAATGATGATGAAATGATCGACATTGGCCAAGTGGGTGAAATTGATTCCATCGATCCGGCGCTGGTACAGCATCTCGACCGGGAAGACTTTATTCCGGTAATTGCGCCTATCGGCGTGGATGCACAAGGCGAGAGCCTCAATATCAATGCCGATTTGGTCGCCGGAAAATTGGCCGAAACATTAAAGGCCGAAAAGCTGATCCTGATGACCAACACGCCGGGCGTGCTCGACAAACAGGGCAATCTGCTGACCGGACTCACCGCGCAAAGCATTGATGCCCTGTTCGCTGACGGCACCATCTCCGGCGGCATGCTACCCAAAATTTCTTCGGCACTAGATGCAGCCAAAAACGGCGTCAATGCGGTGCATATTATCGATGGTCGGGTCAAACATGCCCTGTTGCTGGAAGTATTAACCAGCCAAGGCGTCGGTACGATGATCCGGGCAAGCTGAGCACATTAGCTCCGTAACAGCGGTCGCTCTGCGGCGACCGCTTGCGCCCACAAGGTAAACTGGCTTATAAATTGGGAATAATTACTAAATAAACTGGAGACCCAACATGAAAACAGCCCGTCAGCTTCTGGGTGAAAAACAGATACACCAACTAATCAGCATTCCTTCCGGTGCCACAGTATTTCAAGCCCTGCAAATTTTCGCGGAATGGAATGTCGGTGCCGCACTCGTCATGGATGGCAACAAGTTAATCGGGATCTTTTCGGAACGCGATTACGCTCGCCGAGTCGTTCTACTGGGCCGCTCCACCGCCACCACGCTGGTCAATGATGTCATGACCAGCCAAGTGGTTTGCGTTCGCGCAGACACCCACACCAGTGAATGTCTGGCCCTGATGACCGAAAGACGTATTCGCCACCTACCAGTCAAAGAAGATGGCGAGGTCATTGGCGTGCTATCTATCGGCGATCTGGTGCGGGCGACCATTGCCGAGCAGCGTTTCACGATCGAGCAACTGGAAAGCTACCTCTACCGATGAATCGCAACAAGGCTGGCATCACCTGGATCTTTGATCTGGACAACACGCTGCACAATGCCAGCCTTCATGCTTTCCCGATCATCAATCGCTCGATGACTACTTATATAGCAGAGCACTTGAGATTGGACCATGACAGCGCCTCTTCGCTGAGGCAGCATTATTGGCACCGTTATGGCGCCACGCTGTTGGGTCTGACCCGTCACCATCCGGAAATCGATCCGCACCACTTCCTTCACGCCGCCCACCCGCTCGATGAAATCACCCGGGAAATTCATCCTATGCCCGGGCTGCGACGCACGCTACTGCGCCTGAAGGGCGACAAAGTGCTATTCACCAACAGCCCAACTGCCTATGCCGAAGCACTACTCGATGCACTGGGCATCACCGATTGCTTCAACGCCGTATTCAGCGTCGAAGACGTACATCTGAAACCCAAACCCCTGATCGCGGCCTATCGCACCTTGTTGCATGCACTGCAGATCCATCCGCGCCAGTGCATCATGGTTGAAGATTCCAGCCACAATTTACTGCCAGCCAAGCGCCTGGGTATGCAAACCGTGTGGTTACGTCGCACCGCACGCCGTTCAATGCCCGCCGACACTCTTATCCGCAACCTCGCCGACCTCCCTTCCCGCCAGCCCATCCACCGCTAGTCACACCATTGTTCACAGGCACAGCCCCGGCGACTAAACACTCGCCAATTTGGTAAAAAAACCACTAAAACACGTCCCGTATCGTGCATCAGCTCAAAACTTTGCCTTACAAAAGGAAAATTTTAGGGCCACGCCATGAAGATGGCACATGCCTTACTGCCTTATTCTGCTCACACCAGAGAATTGATTCACTGGAAGTACTGAGCAACTGGCAAACGACCAGAAACATTCAATTTTTATGAGTAACGCATTTTTTAAAATCAGAAGCCAATCAGCGGCCAAAAAAAATTATTTCCTTTTGTGATACAACTTGGAAGAGGTCGAATTATGAAAACGAATGAAGCAGTACTGGACTCCTGCGTGAGCGTGGCAACCGCCAGAAAAACCAATGTCCGATGGATCGTTATCACGGTCTTATTCTTTATTACCATCATCAATTATGCATCCCGCTCCACGATTTCCCTGGCCGCGCCAGACATGGCCAAAGACCTGCATTTTGATTCGGTCACCATGGGCTATATTTTTTCGGCATTTGGCTGGTCTTATGTAATTGCACAGTTGCCCGGCGGCTGGTTACTTGATCGTTTTGGCTCCAAAAGAGTTTATGCCTGGAGTATTTTCTTATGGTCTCTGTTTACCCTGATGACAGGCATCATTGGTTTAATGACTGGGTTTGCCGCCATTGCGACCCTTTTCGCACTGCGCTTTCTCGTCGGCGCGGCGGAAGCCCCTTCGTTCCCTGCCAACAGCCGCATTGTAGCCGCCTGGTTTCCGGCCAATGAACGCGGTACCGCATCGGCCATCTTCAATTCTGCACAATATGGCGCCACTGCGGTTTTTGCGCCAATTATGGGCTGGTTGATTCACACCTGGGGTTGGCACTCTGTGTTTACTGTGATCGGCGCCCTTGGCATCTTGTTCTTGTTGATATGGAAAAAACTGATCCATGATCCGAAAGATCATCCGATGGCCAATGCGGCTGAAGTTGATTACATCGAACAAGGTGGTGGCCTGGTCAGCATGGACCAAGGCAAAAAGTCCGGCGCCAAACAAGAAGGACCGAACCTCAAGTACATCAAGCAATTGCTGCAAAACCGTATGATGCTGGGCATCTATATCGCCCAGTACTGTATCAATACGCTGACGTTCTTTTTCATCTCATGGTTCCCGGTCTATCTGGTGAAAGAAAAGCATATGAGCATTCTGAAAGCAGGGTTTGTAGCTGCAATTCCAGCGGTCTGCGGCTTTGTCGGTGGCGTGTTAGGCGGGATTATTTCTGACTTCATGCTACAAAGGGGTTGCTCGTTGAGTGCATCACGCAAGACCCCAATCGTGCTCGGCATGTTGATGTCCATGACCATGGTGTTCTGCAACTATGTTTCCGCCGAACAGGCCGTGATCTTTTTCATGTCGCTAGCGTTCTTCGGCAAGGGCATGGGTGCACTGGGCTGGGCGGTCAATTCCGATACCGCGCCGAAACAAATTGCCGGCCTCTCCGGTGGTTTGCTGAACATCTGCGGAAATCTGTCCAGTATTACCGCCCCGATTGCCATCGGCTACATCATCCAGGCGACAGGCTCCTTTAATGGCGCATTGGTTTACGTTGGGATTCATGCCTTTATTGCTATAGCTTGCTATCTATTCATGGTCGGTGAAATCAAGCGCGTAGAACTAAAGTAAGGCGCTAGGCGGCGCGCATCCTCCCTGTGCGCCGCCTTTTTTATCTTGCATAATATTTTCGGAAAATTGAAATAATGACTAGCCAATCCAGTACTCCAGTCATCGCCTCGATGCAGGTGATCCCCGTTGCCGGATTCGACGGCATGCTGCTGAACCTGTGTGGCGCTCATGCTCCGTATTTCACCCGCAACATCGTGATTTTGAAAGACAACCTGGGTAATACTGGGGTCGGTGAAGTGCCGGGCGGCGAAGGCATCCGGCAGACATTGGAAAAATCGATTCCGCTGGTGGTGGGTCAGCCGATCGGCTTGTACAACAACGTCCTGAATACCATGCGCCAGCAATTGCTGGGCAAGACCACCGTGCACAAGGTGACTTCCGAGAGCGAAGCCCGGGTGCTGAAACAACCGCACGAAATCAACCTGCGCGCCGACAACGTGATCACCGCCGTTGAAGCTGCACTGCTCGATCTCTTGGGCCAGTTCCTCAACGTTCCGGTCGCCGCACTGCTCGGCAACGGCCAGCAACGCAAGGCTGCCCGCATGCTGGGCTACCTGTTCTATATCGGCGACCGCCAGAAAACCACCCTGCCTTACCTCGCCGGTAACGGTGACAAAAACCACTGGTACGACGTGCGCCATCAGGAAGCCGTCACGCCGGAAGGCATCGTGCGCCAGGCCGAAGCCTGCGCCGAGTTGTATGGCTTCAACGACTTCAAGCTCAAGGGCGGCGTGATGTCCGGCGCCGATGAGATGGAAGCGATCGCCGCACTGAAGAAGCGCTTCCCGACTGCCGGCATCACGCTCGATCCGAACGGCGCCTGGTCGCTCGCAGAAGCCATCGATCTGTGCAAGGGCCGCGGCGATATCCTGGCCTATGCCGAAGACCCGTGCGGTCCGGAAAACGGCTACTCCGGCCGCGAAATCATGGCCGAGTTCAAGCGTGCGACCGGCATCCGCACCGCGACCAACATGGTCGCGACCGACTGGCGCCAGCTGAATCACTCGCTGTCGCTGGAAGCCGTCGACATTCCGCTGGCCGACCCGCACTTCTGGACCATGCAGGGCTCGGTGCGCGTGGCGCAGATGTGCCACGAGTTCGGCCTGACTTGGGGTTCGCACTCGAACAACCACTTCGACATCTCGCTCGCCATGTTCACCCATTGCGCCGCTGCAGCACCGGGCAAAATCACGGCAATCGACACGCACTGGATCTGGCAGGAAGGCAACGAGCGCCTGACCCGCGAACCCTTGAAGATGGTCGGTGGCGAAGTCGCCGTGCCGGAAAGAGCCGGCTTGGGGATCGAAATCGATATGGCGCAAGTCGAAAAAGCACACGAACTGTACAAGAAGGTCGCCACCGGCGCGCGTGACGATGCGATGGCCATGCAGTTCCTGATTCCGGGCTGGAAGTACGACCCGAAGCAACCGAGCATCGGTCGCAAATAATATTGATGAGAATTTGGCCATCCTGAGCGGTGGCCAAGCACCCCGCACTTATACCCAAAAAACGAGGAATTTGATTGTGAGTGAAATCCAAAAATTCGGCGGCAGCCCGATCGTGACCGACATGCAGGTGATTCCAGTCGCCGGCCAGGATAGCATGCTGCTCAACTTGAGCGGCGCACACAGCCCGTTCTTCACCCGTAACCTGGTGATACTGAAAGACAATGCCGGCAATACCGGCGTGGGCGAAGTGCCGGGCGGCGAAGGCATCCGCAAGTGCCTGGAAGATGCAAAATCACTGGTGATCGGCCAGCAGATCGGCGCCTACAACCGCGTGCTGAACGCCATGCGCAAGCAATTTGCCGATCGCGATGTGGGCGGTCGTGGTCTGCAGACTTTCGACCTGCGCATCACCATCCACGCAGTGACAGCCGTCGAAGCGGCGATGCTTGACTTGTTCGGCCAGTTCCTGAGCCTGCCGGTGGCCGCCCTCTTGGGCGAAGGGCAGCAACGCAGCGAAGTGGAAATGCTCGGCTACCTGTTCTACATCGGCGACCGCAACAAAACCAAGCTGCCGTACTTGAGCAACCCGAATGCCAAAGAAGCCTGGTACCGCCTGCGTCACGAAGAAGCGCTGACTCCGGATACCGTGGCTGATTTGGCGGAAGCCACGCACGAGATGTACGGCTTCAACGACTTCAAGCTCAAGGGCGGCGTACTGGCCGGCGACGAAGAAATCGCTGCCGTGACCGAAATCAAGAAGCGCTTTCCGAAAGCCCGTGTCACGCTCGACCCGAACGGTGCCTGGTCGCTGGAAGAGGCAATCCGGCTGTGCAAGGGCAAGGGCGATGTACTGGCCTACGCCGAAGATCCGTGCGGCGCAGAAAACGGCTACTCCGGCCGCGAAATCATGGCGGAGTTCCGCAAGGCCACCGGCCTGCCGACCGCGACCAACATGATCGCCACCGACTGGCGCCAGATGGCCCACTCGATCTCGCTGCACTCGGTCGACATCCCGCTTGCCGATCCGCATTTCTGGACCATGCAAGGTTCGGTACGCGTCGGCCAGACCTGCAACGACCACGGCCTGACCTGGGGTTCGCATTCCAACAACCATTTCGACGTCTCGCTGGCGATGTTCACGCATGTGGCCGCCGCCGTGCCGGGCAAGACCACGGCCATCGACACGCACTGGATCTGGCAGGAAGGCCAGGAACGCCTGACCCGCGAACCGTTCCAGATCAAGGGCGGCATGGTTGCCGTGCCGGAGAAAGGTGGCTTGGGGATCGAGATCGACATGGCACAAGTTGAAAAAGCCCACGCCATGTACATGGAAAACTGTTTGGGCGCGCGTAACGACGCGATGGCCATGCAGTTCCTGATTCCTGACTGGAAGTTCGATAACAAAAAGCCTTGCCTGGTGCGTTAAACCTGTTTCCCGCCACCGTGTGGCGGGACTGCCAGGAAAGCAAGTCCAGACCGGGCATGCTTTCCTGGCAGAAGAACTTCGCTTCTGATGCACAACAACAAGTGATATTGGGTCCAACACTCATTTATAAGCGGTTCAACTATCTATGAAAATCATCATCGCGCCCGACTCCTACAAGGAAAGTTTGTCAGCCGAGGCTGTGGCAAACCAAATCGAAGCGGGATTTGTAGAAATCTTTCCCGATGCGGAATATATCAAGCTACCGATGGCGGATGGCGGCGAAGGAACTGTCGCCGCGCTGGTGGCCGCCACGCACGGCTGCCTGGTCAAAAAAGTTGTCACCGGCCCGCTCGGCCATCCTGTTGAAGCCTTTTATGGCCTGACCGGTGATGGTCAGACTGCCGTGATTGAAATGGCCGCCGCCAGCGGATTGGAGCTGGTTCCCTTCAATCAGCGCAATCCGTTGATCACCACGACTTTCGGCACCGGCGAACTGATTCGCGATGCGCTTGACGCAGGCGTGCGGCACATCATCCTTGGCATTGGCGGCAGCGCCACCAATGACGGCGGTTCCGGCATGGCGCAAGCGCTGGGGGCATGTCTGCAAGATAAGAACAAGCAGGAAATCGGTTTTGGTGGTGGCGCACTGGATCAACTGGACAAAATCGATATCAGCAACCTGGATGCCCGGTTGGGGCAATGCAAAATCGAAGTGGCCTGCGATGTGACCAACCCCCTCATCGGACCCAAAGGCGCTTCCGCCATCTTTGGTCCGCAGAAAGGCGCCACGCCGGAACTGGTTGCCCTGCTCGATGCCAACCTTGCGCATTATTGCAACCTCATCACCCGCGATATCGGCATCGATATCTGCTACACCCCGGGCGCAGGAGCCGGCGGCGGCATGGGCGCTGCGGCATTGGCCTTTCTGAAAGCCGACTTGCGCCCAGGTATTGAAATTGTGGTCAAGGCAGCCGGTCTGGAAAAAGCCATGCAAGGCGCCGATCTGGTCATCACTGGCGAGGGCCGGATTGACAGCCAAACCATTCATGGCAAAACACCCATCGGTGTAGCCAAGGCAGCAAAACGTTTTGGTATTCCGGTGATTGGCATTGCCGGGGGACTGACTGCCGATGTCGGCATCGTCTACGAGCATGGACTGGATGCGGTATTCAGCGTTCTCTATAGCTTCTGTACCCGGCAGGAAGCGCTGGAAAACGCTGCGGCCAATATACGCATGGCAGCACGCAATATTGCCGCCATTTTGAAAATGGGACAAAGCCTGAAACTATTAAATATCCAGCCAGAAAATTACGAACCGAGTTTGTCTCCAAGTATTGACATACCACACCAAGCTTGGATCTAAGCGCAATCAGGAGAACAGCATGTCCAGTACCAGTAACACTTCTGCAAACAAACCGCTCTATATCAAAGTGCACGAAAGCGATAACGTTGCCATCATCGTCAATTCCAATGGCCTGCCCGCCGGCGCTGAATTCTCTTGCGGCTTGGTGCTGAAAGAGCATGTACCGCAAAGCCACAAGGTTGCGCTCGTTGACTTGGCCCAGGATGAACCGATCCTTCGTTACGGCGAAACCATTGGTTATGCCATAAAGCCCATACCCAAAGGCTCCTGGATCGAGGAATCGCTGGTACGCATGCCGGTCGCTCCACTACTGGAAACGCTGCCGCTTGCCACCAAGGTCCCGGCACCCTTGCAGCCACTTGAAGGCTATACCTTCGAAGGCTACCGCAATCCAGATGGCACGGTCGGCACCAAAAATATGCTGGCGATCACGCAAACCGTGCAGTGTGTGGCCGGGGTCGTGGATTTCGTGGTCAAACGCATCAAGGCGGAATTGCTGCCGAAATATCCGAACGTGGATGGCGTGGTCGGTCTGAACCACCTCTACGGTTGTGGCGTTGCGATCAACGCCCCGGCAGCTGTTGTGCCGATCCGCACCATCCACAACCTGGCGCTCAATCCCAACTTCGGCAACGAAGTCATGGTGATCAGTCTGGGCTGCGAAAAATTGCCGCCGGAACGGCTGCTGAATGAAGGCGGCATTCCGATCAAGGTGGTCAGCGACGATGTGATCTGCCTGCAGGATGAAAAGTTCGTCGGCTTCATGCCGATGGTTGACGCGATCATGAAGCAAGCCGAAGTGCATCTGGCCAAACTCAACCAGCGCAAACGCGAGACCTGCCCGGCAGCGGACCTGATCGTCGGACTGCAATGCGGCGGCAGCGATGCCTTCTCGGGCGTCACCGCCAACCCGGCGGTCGGCTATGCAGCCGACCTGTTGGTGCGCGCCGGCGCATCGGTCATGTTCTCGGAAGTCACCGAAGTGCGTGACGGCATTCACCTGCTGACACCGCGTTGCGCCACGGAAGAAGTCGGCAAGGCCTTGCTGCGCGAAATGGCCTGGTACGACGACTATCTGGATCGCGGACAAACTGACCGCGCCGCCAATACCACGCCGGGCAACAAGAAGGGCGGCTTGGCCAATATCGTTGAAAAAGCCATGGGGTCGATCACCAAGTCCGGCACAAGCGCCATTGTTGACGTGCTGTCCCCGGGTGAAAAGATCCGCAAGAAGGGCCTGACCTACGCAGCGACACCAGCCAGCGATTTCGTCTGCGGCACGCAGCAACTGGCTTCGGGCATGACGATTCAGGTGTTCACCACCGGGCGCGGCACGCCGTACGGCCTGGAAGCCGCGCCAGTGATCAAGGTAGCCACCCGGCGCGATCTGGCCGCACGCTGGCACGATCTGATGGAAGTAGACGCAGGCACCATCGCCACCGGCGAGGCCACCATCGAAGAAGTCGGCATGGAAATCTTCCAGGTGATCCTGGATGTGGCCAGCGGTCGCAAAAAGACCTGGGCCGACCAATGGGGTCTCTACAATGCACTGGCCGTATTCAATCCAGCCCCTGTGACCTGATCAGCAACGCCTGCAGTGAAGTCAGTACAGCCATTTCAGAGGCTCCGGAATGGCTGTGCTTGTATACAGGCTCGCACTCTCTAGGCCATGCTCACTCGATTGCCGAACAAGTTCGTGAATATGGCCGGCCTTGATCGTGCAGCCTTTATTCACGTTATCCTATCCGCAATTCAGCCAACCACCTTCTGCCATGAATTACGAAAACCTGCCCATTTTGCTTATCCTGATGATCTCGGTCATCGGCAACAACCACACTGTCTCCATAGCCGCACTGGCTCTGCTGCTGATCAAGCTGCTGGGCTTTGGAAACTGGCTGCCCGTCATTGAAGCGCGCGGCATCAGTATCGGCGTCACCGTATTGACTGCTGCTGTCCTGGTGCCGCTGGTTTCCGGCCGCATTGATGCCAATGGCATCCTCAATGTGTTCAAATCACCTACCGGCCTGATTGCCGTGGCCATCGGCCTTGCCGTGGCATGGATCGCCGGACAGGGCGTGCCGTTCATGAAATCCTCACCCGAGACCGTCACTGCATTGATGGTAGGCACCCTGATGGGTGTATGTTTTTTGCGTGGCCTTGCCGTCGGGCCACTGATTGCCGGCGGGATGGTAGCGTTGATTGTCGGGGCACTGAAAATCTGAGGGCACCTGCGCGAAGATACTTGAATGATCAATATTGAAAGGGTATCGACCGCCGCTTGCCGGCACCTTCGTCACGGTTGAAATGATCTGCTGCTTGCCGCCCTAAAGCGACCTAACTTCTTCATTTGGCTGCTTTCGCGTACCTGGAAAATGAGGCTCGATTCACCAAGATCCTGCCGTATGGCCCCACTCGCTTTCTACCTATCCAACGCTTGAGGAAAAACTTCCAGGATATTTTCAGCCTCTCCGGAGATATCCCAGATTCTGCATTCTTGTACGGCACCCCCTATTCTTGGTCGAGAGTAGCAATTCGCAATAGCCATGGGATAAATCAAACCTTGGCGAGTCCCTGAGCAACGTCTGGGATTTACTCCAAATCAATGACGACATTTGGCCTACATTGAACAGTGTATGCATAGTCGAATATGTCGGCGATGAATCCCGGGAAGGTGCAATAGGCTCATGAATACGGATCAGGAGGGAGACAAGCGGAATTCCATGACCGAAACCGCCGATTTTTCGGCACAGGATGGGTGGTTGCGTGGATTGGTTGAACAAACGCTGGCCGGAATTTATCTGATCCAGGACGGCCACTTCCGCTATGTCAATCAAGGGTTCGCCGATATTTTCGGCTACGCTTCGCCAGCCGAAATAATTGATAAACCCAGTGTCGGGGAATTAATCGCCCCTGAAGACCGGCAAAAAGTTGCCGACAATATTCGCCGCCGCGCTGACGGCGAGGTCACGGAATTACGCTACACATTCGTCGGCTTGCGCCGCGACGGTCGCCGGATTCACGTCGAAGTCCACGGTCGCTCGATGGAGTTCAAAGGCCGGCCGGCCGTCATCGGACTGCTGCTGGATGTCACCGAACGCAAACTGGCCGAAACTGCCAGTGATGAGAAACTGCGCGCCCTCTATGAACTCTCGCCACTGGGAATCGCACTGGTTGACGCGCAAGGTCACCACGTCGAGTTCAATGACACATTCCTGCAGCTTCTTGGTTATCCGGCGGAAGTGCTGCAAACACTGGACTTCCACTCACTGATACCGGAACGCTTCGCGGACGAAGTCGCACGTTTGCAGACTTCGCTTGAAACGACGGGCCGATACGGATTGATCGAGATGGAGTACCGCAACCAGAATGGCCGCCTGATTCCGGTCCAGGTTTGCGGCATGCGCATCACCGGCAGCGACGGGCAACGCTATCTCTGGTCGATCGTCGAGGACATCAGTACGCGCAAGCAAGCCGAGCAGGCACTGCAGGATAGCTTGCGTTTTGCCCGACAACTGATTGAGGCGATTCCGAGTCC
This sequence comes from Formivibrio sp., assembly GCA_031291275.1. Lineage (GTDB taxonomy): Bacteria > Pseudomonadota > Gammaproteobacteria > Burkholderiales > Chitinibacteraceae > Formivibrio. The sequence continues at coordinate 11,613 of JARLJJ010000127.1, read as the reverse complement.
GGTATTCTGCAAGGATAGAGACGGGCGCTATCTGGGCTGCAATGAAGCCTTTGAGCGTTACATAGGCAAACCGCGACATGAGTTCATCGGCAAATCGGTTTATGACTTGTCGCCGAAAGAACTCGCTGACCGCTACTTTGCCGCCGACAAGGCGCTATTCGACGAACCTGGCACACAAATTTACGAAACCGTCACCGAATGGGCCGATGGTACGCGGCACAGCGTAATTGTGCACAAGGCAACGTTTACCCGTGCCGATGGCCAGATCGGTGGACTCGTCGGCGTCATTCTGGACATTACCGAACGCAAGCGACTCGAGAGCGAGATGGCTGCGCATATTGAACAACTGAGTTCGCTCAACCGACAACTCGAGGAGGCACAGACGCAACTATTGCAAGCAGAGAAAATGTCGGCGGTCGGGCAACTGGCTGCCGGTGTCGCCCACGAGATCAACAACCCCGTCGGCTTCGTTAACTCCAATCTGGGAACGCTGCGGGAATACCTGACCGATCTGCTGCAATTGATCGATGCTTATGAAAATGTCATCGCCGCTTGTCCGCCTGATCATCCAGCGGTGCGGCAAGCCTGCGAACTAAAAAACAGAATTGACTTTCAATTCATCAGCGAGGATGCGCCGAAATTGCTGCAAGAATCGCGTGATGGCCTCGATCGGGTCAAACGCATTGTTGCCGATCTGAAGGATTTCTCGCGAGTCGGCGAATCGGACTGGCAGACAACAGACGTGCATCAATGCCTGGACAGTACGCTCAACGTGGTGGCAAGCGAACTCAAATACAAGGCAACGATCATCAAGGCATATGGCGAGTTGCCGGACATCCGTTGCATGTCATTCCAACTGAATCAGGTATTCATGAATCTGCTGGTGAATGCCGCTCATGCCATTCAGGATAAAGGAACGATCACGCTCCGTACCGGCCGGACTGACGATGCCGTTTGGATCGAGGTGGAAGATACCGGGGAGGGCATCCCGCCGGAAAACCTCAAGCGGATATTTGAACCCTTCTTCACCACCAAACCCATCGGCAAGGGGACCGGACTGGGGCTTTCCGTTTCTTACGGCATCATCCAGAAGCACCATGGACATATTGAGGCGCATAGCATCCCGGGAAAAGGCAGCACCTTCCGCATCGTCTTACCGATCGATCCTCGACAAACAAGCGAAAACGAAACAGCGCTGTAGGTTACTGAATCGCTGCCTGCTTGCTAGACAATCGGGTCGCGTGCCCACCAGAACCCCGTCAGCGATAAGGTAACAACATTGAGGGCCTCGCTTTGCATAACCTGCCATGCATTTGAATCGAAGATTCGGGGCACACCGCTACGCATCTCATTCCCAATGAGCCTCCATTGCGGGCGCATATCCGTTTCTTGTTGACCTAAGCAGCCTCTTTGCCGGAAGAGCCACACCCGGCAAAATCTGTGACAAACACCATAAACAAGCAGTACATAATGGCTATTTTTGGGGTAATGCCCAATAAAAATTCCTGCCGCTTGTGGGAAGATACTCCAGTCACCTGCCACGTCCCGCTTTCTGGCAATGGTGTTTTGCCGGGCGCGCAGCCATGTACTAATTCTCGGAGTCTCTAATGAAAAACAACGGTTTTATCAAAGGCATCATCCCCCCGCTGATTACCCCGACCGATGCCAAAGGCAATGTGCTGGAAAGCCATTTCCGCGGACTGATTGATCACGTGATCAATGGCGGTGTACATGGCGTGTTTGCCTTGGGTGGCGCCGGCGAATTTTATGCGCTCGATCCGGCGCAAAAGCGCCGCGTAGCGGAAATCACCGTAGAACATACCGCTGGCCGCGTACCGGTATTCCTGGGTGCCAGTGCCATCACCACGCGCGAAGCCATCGAGCATGCCCAGTTGGCTGAATCGCTCGGCGCTCAAGCCTTGAGCGTGCTGACTCCGTTCTATATCAGCCCGACTGAAAACGAGCTGTATGCGCACTATGTGGCCGTCGCCAAATCCACCAAGCTGCCGATCGTACTCTATACCAACCCGGACCGGACCGGTGGCAATAACATTTCCGCCAACCTGTGCGAACGATTGGCCGAGATCGACAACATTGTCGCCATCAAGGACAGCAGCGGCGACATGACACTGACCTCCGAATTCATTCGCCGCAGCGGCCCCAAGGGCATCAAGGTGCTGGCTGGCCGCGATACGCTGATTTACGGCTCGCTGGCTCATGGCGGCGCAGGCGCAGTGGCTACCACATCCAATATCGCCCCGAAAATGGTCGTGGAAATCTACGAGAAATTTACCGCTGGCGATATCCAGGGCGCTCTGGAAGCGCAGTACCGCCTGAACCCGCTGCGTTTGGCTTTTGGCTTGGGTACTTTCCCGGCCATGGCCAAGGATGCCTTGAACCTGATCGGCGTACCCGCAGGCGATCCGATCGAACCGGTGCAACACTGCACGCCGGAAAACACCGAGAAGCTCAAGGATGTCCTGCGCAAGATCGGCCTGTTGAACTGAGCACCAAGGCCGAAGGAGCAGTTTCCATCGGCCCTTATTTTCCCCAATCAAAACACTTTCTTTCACAACAAATTCAGGTGAAAACATGAAAATCGGATTTATCGGACTGGGCATCATGGGCAAGCCCATGAGCAAGAACTTGATCAAGGCCGGCCATAAACTGGTGGTACTCGATCGCAATCTGGAAGCCGTGGCTGAACTTGTCGCGCTGGGTGCCACTACTGCAGCCAACGCAGCAGAAGTCGCCGGCCAAGTCGAATTGGTCATCACCATGTTGCCAAACTCCCCACACGTCAAGGAAGTGGTGCTGGGTGAAAATGGCGTGCTTGAAGGCGGCAAACCGGGCTTGATCGTGGCGGACATGAGTTCGATCGCCCCGCTGGTCAGCCGCGAAGTTGCTGTCGAGCTGGAAAAGAAAGGCATCGACATGCTGGACGCCCCGGTTAGCGGCGGCGAACCCAAAGCCATCGACGGCACCCTGTCCGTCATGGTGGGCGGCAAACAGGCCATCTTCGACAAGATTGCACCGGTATTGAAATGCATGGCCGGTTCCGTGATACGCGTCGGTGAAGTAGGTGCCGGCAACATTGCAAAACTGGCCAACCAGACTATCGTGGCCATCAACATTGCGGCCATGTCCGAAGCACTGGTGCTAGCCACCAAGGCCGGCTGCGATCCCGATCTGGTTTACCAGGCCATCCGCGGCGGTCTTGCCGGTAGCACGGTGCTGGATGCCAAGGCACCGCTGGTGATGGATCGCAAGTTCAACCCGGGTTTTCGCATCAACCTGCACATCAAGGATCTGCAAAACGTCCTCGATACCTCGCACGCTGTCGGCGCACCGCTGCCATTGATTGCAGTGGTCATGGAAATGATGCAAAGTTTGCGCAACGATGGTTTGGGCGATGCCGATCATGGTGCGCTGATCCAATTCTACGAAAAGATGGCAAAAATCGAAGTCAAACGCTAAGGTTGCAGCGTAGGTAACAGACGGGTGTTTCGGTCCGCGCCGAGACACCCGTTGCCAATTTTGTAACCTATTGATCCGACCAAATGAAGCTTGAATTTGCCATCCCGAAAAGGGATTTCCTTCGGCCGATTCTTGGGGTTGCCGGGGATACCCAGTTCAAACTTAGCCTGACCGGATCTATCGTCATCATGTACTCCCGCACCCCACCGGTGTGCCAACCTGGATGAAACACTGACATGGCCTTTCTGGATCCGCTGCTTGCACAGGAAATTGTTACGCGCACCATGCGCATCATTGATTACAACGTCAATGTCATGGATGCTAACGGCACAATCGTGGGCAGTGGCGAGCCATCCCGAATAGGCGAGCTGCATGAAGGCGCGTTGCTGGCATTGACGCAAGGCCGAACCGTCGAGGTCGACGAGGCCATGACCGACCGCCTGCGCGGTGCGCGCCCCGGCATCAACTTGCCGTTGCGCCTGGAAGGCCAGATCGTTGGCGTGGTGGGACTCACCGGCAAACCGTCTCAAGTCCGTCGTTACGGTGAGCTGGTGCGCATGACCGCGGAAATGATGCTGGAACAAGCCAAGCTGATGCGCCTCTTGGCACGCGACAGCCGCTTGCGTGAAGAATTGGTACTGCACCTGATCCGCTCGGACGATGCGTCGACCGAACTGGAAGAATGGGCCCAGCGTCTGGGCGTGAACCTCAAGCAGCCACGCATTGCCGCCGTGATCGAGATCGACAGCGGTACACTGGGCGTCGATGCCGCACTGGCGGAAATCCAGCAATTGCAAACCTTGTTGACCACACCGGAGCGCGACAATCTGATCGCGACTGTTTCGTTGACCGAGCTGGTGGTCCTCAAACCGACGCGCTCACCCCATGATCAGCGTGAACAAGAACGTCATCGCGCCCGCGTTGAAGTACTGCTCTCACGCATGCGAGAGAGCAGCAAGCTGGGTGTGCGTATTGCTTTAGGCCACTATTTTCCCGGACCGGGCGGCATCGCGCGCTCTTACCGGACGGCACGCACCACCTTGCAAGTGGGCAAACAGCGCCACCCTGAGCGCCAGGCATTTTTTTATCAGGATCTGATCCTGCCCGTGCTGCTCGACAGCCTGAAAACCGGCTGGCAAGCCGTTGAGCTACGTCGCTCGCTTACCCGACTGGTAGCTCAAGACGGGAATGGGGTATTCCGCAAGACGCTCACGTATTGGTTTGCGAACGATACCCAAGCGCTGGCGACCGCCCAGGCGCTGAATATTCACCGCAATACGCTCGACTATCGCTTGAGGCGCGTGGAAGAGCTGACCGATCTGCACCTTGAACACTTTGACGATCGGCTGCTGCTTTATATCGCCTTGTTGCTGGAAGGCGATCATCCCGCCAACTAAGTATTATCGGGCCGCGTACTTGGCAATCTGACGCTGCAGGCGGTCCCGACTTCCAGCCAGATGCAAGCGCAGTGCGGCACGTGCCGTATCGGTATCTTGCATTGCAATCGCCTGGTAAATGCGCTCGTGCTCGGCAATGGTCCGCTCCAGGTATTCTTGTACCGGGCCGCCACCGAACTTGAACGTCTGCAGGCGGCTGCGCGAAACCATGTATTCACCCAGATAATTGAACAAGCGCAGAAAATGGCTATTACCGGTGGCTTCGGCAATGGCACGGTGAAAGGCAATATCGGCCTCGGCCGCCTTCTCGCCCACCTCGGCCGTATACACCCCGGCCGTGGCAGCGTAGCGGACTTCTTCCAGCGCCTCTCGCATCGTGGCCAGATTAGTCTCACTCCGGCGCTGCGCGGCCAATGCCACCGCCTCGGTTTCCAGCGCAACGCGCAACTCCAGTACGCCGATCATTTCCTGAGCAACCGTCAGGTTAGACGTTTCTTTGATCTCAAAAGCGCTCGGCTTATCCTGCAGCATCACAAATGCGCCCACCCCCTGGACCGTACTGACACTTCCTCCAGCCTTCAGGTTGGCAATGGCTTCGCGCACTACGGTTCGGCTCACGCCAAACTCTTCGATCATTTCCTGTTCACTGGGCAAGCGATCACCAACGCGGTATTGCCCGGCAGCAATCCGATCAGAAATCGCACGTATTAATTTCCCGCTTAACGTTTCACGCCGACCCATGCTTTGCATTTCCATTTTCTCTCCATACCTGCGAGTAGACACCAACCACGGCGCCCTGTCATCTTGTATGACGACATAATAATACATATCAGAACAAATCCGCCATACTGCCCCTGAAATTCGCCAAACACCCTGTATATACACAACGATTATAAATATATTATTTATATTTTTCATCATGTTATTTAATTAACACGGCACGCAAAACCTCACCGTATTGACACACAGCATGTAGCATTCTTAAAATGACTACATGTATGACGACTGACAAATATGGAGTTATGGCAATGAAGATTGAAAAGATTTCGGTGGATGTTTTTACTTACCCCACCAGACTTGCAAGAGATACCGCTGGCCACGCGCACCCGGGACCAGAAAAATCAGCTCAAACAGCCATGCTGCGCATCCGTACCGAAGACGGCACGGAGGGTTATGCCTTTGGTCCGCAGGAGGTGATCCGCTCGCACGTGATCGAATCCTTTGCCCGCAAGGTCCTGATCGGTCAGAACGCCTTTGATCGCGAAAAAATCTGGCATGAACTGGCGCATTGGCAGCGCGGCAGCGCCGGCCAACTGACCGACCGCGCCCTGGCACTGATCGAACAGGCGCTGTGGGATCTGGCCGGTCGCAAGCTGAATCTGCCAGTACACAAGCTGATCGGCGGCTTCCGCGACAAGGTGCCGGCCTACGGCAGCACCATGTGTGGCGACGATCTGCCCGGTGGCTTGTCCACACCGGAAGACTATGCCCGCTTTGCCGAAAAGTTGGTCGCACGCGGCTACAAGGCAATCAAGCTGCATACCTGGATGCCACCGATTTCCTTTGCACCGAACCCGAAAATGGATGTCATGGCATGCGCTGCGGTGCGCGAAGCGGTCGGGCCGGATATCGCCCTGATGATTGACGGATACCACTGGTACAGCCGGACCGATGCGCTCTACATCGGCCGCGAACTGGAAAAGCTCGATTTCGCCTGGTTCGAAGAGCCGATGGAAGAAGATTCTGCCGAATCCTACGCCTGGCTCGCCGCACAACTGGATATCCCGGTGCTCGGCCCCGAATCGCTTTCCGGTAAATTCCTCAGCCGCGCTAGTTGGGCCAAGAACGGGGTCTGCGACATTCTGCGCGCCGGGGTCGCCGGGGTCGGCGGTATCGGTTCCTGCCTGAAAGTAGCGCATCTGGCCGAATCGTTCGGTATGAACTGCGAAGTCCACGGCAACGGTGCGGCCAATCTGAACGTTGTCGGCGCGATCAAGAATTGCGCCTGGTATGAACGCGGCCTGTTGCATCCGTTCCTCGATTACGAAGAAGTGCCGGCGTACCTGAACAGTCTGGTCGATCCGATGGACAGCGAAGGCTTTGTTCACCTGCCGACACGCCCGGGCCTCGGTGAAGACATCAACTTTGCCTACATCGAAGCTAACACCGTCAAACGCTACTGAGATTTGTCCATAGGGACGCGCGCCGCGCATCCACACCGACCGGCAACGCGTTGCAGCACGTTCAGCCGGCAATCTGGAACAGAGAGGAGGCAGTCAATGAAAGCCCGTTTCACCGTAAAAGCCTGTGTACTTGCCCTAGCCCTTGCCGCCGCACCGATCAGCAGTATTCAGGCCGCAACCCCGCCCGACCAGTTGATCATCGGGATGAGCATGAACAACTTGCTCTCGCTCGACCCGGCCGCGGCAACCGGGCTGGATGTCGCCGAAATTGGTGCCAACCTGTATGACATGCTGATTGAGCTTGATCCCAAGACCCCAACTAAAATCCTGCCCGCCCTGGCGCAAAGCTGGAAAATCAGCGAAGACAGACGCACGCTAACCTTCACCCTGCAAAAAGGGGTGAAATTCCAGTCGGGCAATCCACTGACTGCGGAAGATGTGGCCTGGTCACTACAACGCGTAATGAAAATGAACATGGCGCTGGCCACGACCTGGAAAACTTACGGCTTTACCGCACAAAATGCCGAAAAATTCCTGCGCGCACCGGATGCCAGCACCTTTGTTCTTGAATTGCCCGAGCCCACCGACCCCAAGCTCGTGCTGTATACGCTAGGCTCGTCGCCCAGCGCTTTTATTCTCGACCGCAAGAAAGTGATGGAAAACGAAAAGAACGGCGACTTCGGCGCAGCCTGGCTGATTACGCATGCCGCCGGCTCCGGTCCGTTTGCACTGGATGACTGGCGCGCGAAAGACTCCTTGCTGATGAGCCGTTTTGACGGTTACTGGCGCGGCGCACCCAAGTTGCGCCGCATCATTGTCCGCCACATGACCGAATCGCAAACAATGCGCTTGATGATCGACCGCGGAGATATCGATCTGGCGACCGGCATGTCGGCCCCCGATGTCGAAGCCATGAAGAAAAATCCGAACGTCGCGATTGAAGCAGTCAAGCGCGGCACTTTGTATTACGTGGCGCTGAGCATGAAAGATCCGAAATTTGTCGACAAACGCGTGCGTCAGGCTATCCGAGACTTGATCGACTATGACGGCATAAACAAGACCGTGATGCCCAATTACGGGATTTATCATCAGCGTCCCATCCAGATGGGCTTGCCTGCCACCCTGCCCGATCCCGGCTACAAACTGAATGTTCCGGCAGCCAAGAAGTTGCTGGCGGAAGCGGGCTACGCCCAAGGCTTCAAGACCACCATCCGCGTGTTATCCGACCCGCCCTTCATCAATATTGCGACCAATCTGCAATCTACCCTGGCCCAGGCTGGCATTGAAGCCAGCGTGATCTCCGGCACCGGCAACCAGATTTACGGTGCGATGCGCGACCGCAACTTTGAAATCATCGTGGGCCGTGGCGGTGGCGGAGCCGAACCGCACCCGCATTCCAGCTTGCGCGCACTGGTCTACAACCCGGACAACAGTGATGCGGCGAAACTGACCAACTTCCAGGGCTGGCGCACTTCGTTCTTTAGCCCGGAACTCAACCAGTTGATCGACAAGGCCGAAGTCGAAAAGGACGAAAAAAAGCAGAACGCCATCTATCAGGAAGTACAGAAGGTGTACGACCAGCAAGTCGGCGCAATCATGCCCATCTCGCAGATGGTTGATACCGTGGTAGTGCGCAAGGATATTCGCAACTATCACGGCCATCCGTCCGCCACGACCCGCTTCCGTGAGGTCTACAAGCAGCGTTGAGCTGAGCTGGCCTGCCGGAGCGGGGATCCTCCTCCCACCCGCTCCGGCAGTGCCAACCAGTCTGAGTTTTCTGGAGAGTTATCATGGTTGTTTCATCATTGCGCCTGACACCCGGCGGGCTGCAACGCATCGGGCGCCGCCTGGGCACGATTGCGCTGACCCTGTTCGGTCTGTTGGTGCTGACGTTTTTGATCGGGCGCGTGATGCCGCTCGATCCGGTACTGGCCGTTGTCGGCCCGGATGCCGACCACTCGACCTATATGCAAGTGTTTCACCGCATGGGCCTGGACCGCCCGTTGTATGTTCAGTTTGGCTACTACCTGCGCGATCTGCTGCATGGTGATCTGGGCAATGCCTTGCTGACCGGCTTGCCGGTGATCAACGATATCCGGCGGGTTTTTCCCGCCACGCTGGAACTGGCCACCGTGGCCATCATTCTGGGCGTTTGCGTCGGCATTCCGCTTGGGGTGTATGCCGCCACGCAGCGCGGCCGCCTCGGTGACCATGTGGTGCGGGTCATCAGCCTGTTTGGTTACTCCACCCCGATCTTCTGGTTCGGCATGATGGGTCTGTTGATCTTTTATGCCTGGCTTGGCTGGGTCGGAGGTGCCGGGCGGGTTGATCTGGCCTACGACGGCCTGGTCAAGCCGGTGACCGGCCTGTTGCTGCTCGATTCGGCCATGGCCGGCGAATGGGCAGTGTTTGCCAGTGCATTCAAGCATATTGTGCTGCCCGCCTGCATCATGGGTCTGCATTCCACCGCCTATATCAGCCGCATGACCCGCGCCTTCATGCTGGCGCAACTGTCACAGGAATACATCCTCACCGCACGGGTGAAGGGACTCTCCGAGCGTCAGGTGATCTGGCGTCATGCGTTTCGCAACATTCTGGTTCAGTTGCTGACTATCGTGGCACTGACCTACGGCAATCTGCTTGAAGGCGCCGTGCTGATCGAAACCGTCTTTGCCTGGCCCGGCTTCGGCCAGTACCTGACCAGCAGCCTGCTGCTGGGCGACATGAATGCAGTGATGGGTTGCGTGCTGCTGATCGGCCTGATCTTTGTTTTCCTTAACCTGCTAGCCGATGCGCTGTATCAGGTATTCGACCCGAGGACCCGCTGATGAGCACCGAACTTTCCCCGGCCCTTGCCGGGCCCACGCCACACGACCAGCCACAATCACGCGGTGCGGCCCTGCGCCAGAACCTGCAGCGCAGCCTGCGGCGCATGACGCATAACCCGATGACCGTCGCCGGTCTGATCGTGATCGCGCTCCTGCTGCTGGTCGCGTTGTTCGCCCCCTGGATCGCCACCCACAATCCACTGGTGCAGGATCTGAACAACACGCTGAAAGCGCCGAACGCGGCACACTGGTTCGGCACCGACGAATACGGTCGCGATGTCTTCAGCCGGCTGGTTTACGGTTCGCGCATTACCTTGTACGTGATCAGCCTGGTCACGGTCATTGTCGGCCCAGTCGGGCTGGCGGTCGGCACGATCTCCGGCTATTTCGGCGGCAAGGTCGATACCGTGTTCATGCGCATCACCGACATTTTCATCTCGTTACCGAGCCTGGTGCTGGCACTGGCTTTTGTCGCCGCGCTTGGACCGGGACTGGATCATGCGGTGATTGCCATCGCGCTGACTTCCTGGCCACCGATTGCCCGTCTGGCCCGCGCCGAAACCATGCAATTACGCAAGGCCGATTTCGTGGTCGCAATCCAGCTGCAAGGCGCGTCCTCGACGCGAATCATCGTGCGCCATGTCGTGCCGATGTGCCTGTCGTCGGTGGTGATCCGCCTGACCATGAATATGGCCGGCATCATCCTGACCGCAGCCGGTCTGGGCTTCCTCGGCCTAGGCGCACTGCCGCCTACGCCGGAGTGGGGTGTGATGATCTCGACCGGACGCCGTTACATGCTCGAATGCTGGTGGCTGGTCGCCATGCCTGGCATGGCCATCATGCTGGTCAGCCTGGCGTTCAACCTTCTGGGCGACGGTCTGCGCGACGTCCTCGACCCGCGCAGCGAATAAGGAAGCATCATGTCTGAAATCAAACTGCAAGTTGAAGACCTACGCGTCCAGTTCCTGAATGATGGCCGCATCACCGATGCCGTGCGCAATGTCTCGTTCAATCTCGGCCAGGAAAAGCTGGCGATTGTCGGCGAGTCCGGCTCGGGCAAATCCACCGTGGGCCGCAGCCTGCTGCGCCTGCATCCACCCAGCGCCAAGGTCAGCGCCAAAACCATGCGCTTTGGCGAAATCGACCTGTTCGATATCCCGGAAAAAGCCATGCAGCAGATTCGCGGCCAGCGCATTTCGATGATCATGCAGGACCCGAAATACTCCCTGAACCCGGTCATGCGCGTCGGTCATCAGATCGCCGAAGCCTATCTGGCACATCACAAGGCCAGCAAGGCAGAAGCGGCCGAGCGCGTGCTCGACATGCTGGAAAAGGTGCGCATCCGCGATCCGCAGCGCGTGTACCAGCTCTATCCGCATGAAGTCTCGGGCGGCATGGGCCAGCGCATCATGATTGCAATGATGATGATCCCGGAACCGGAAATCATCATTGCCGACGAGCCGACTTCGGCGCTCGATGTATCGGTGCGCCAGCAGGTGCTCTCGGTGCTGGATGACTTGGTCGGCCAGCGCAATCTGGGACTGATCTTTATCAGCCATGACTTGAATCTGGTGCGCACCTTCTGCGACCGCGTGCTGGTGATGTACGCCGGCCGAGTGGTCGAATCCATCGCCGCTGCCGATCTCGACCACGCCCAGCACCCTTATACGCGCGGCCTGCTAGCGGCTCTGCCCAGCATTGATCACCATCGCGACCGGCTGCCGGTAT
>JARLJJ010000126.1 GCA_031291275.1 Formivibrio sp. | reverse complement strand
GCGCGAGCGTCAGCGCGACGACCAGGCACACGACTTGGATCGTTTCCAGTGAACCGAAGTGTTCCATCCCCATATTAAAATCCATCGGCCGCCTGCTGACCATCGGCCGAGTGTGACATTTCTGTGACGACCAGCCCAAGGTCCACCGCGATCGGAGAGCGAACGCGGAGACGCGAAAGGCACGAATGGTCACGAACAGGAAGGGGAAGCGAGCTTCCGGGGAGGCTGGCCTCGTCGGTATCAAGTGGCCAAGACCGATGGCGAATCGGATCGCAGGCGGGCAGGTTTCGTCGTTGCAAATGGCCTTGCAAATGGGCTTGCTTTGCGGCCGGATTTTGCCGAATATAATCGTTCAAACGCGTCAAATCGTTTGCTTGGTTGCATCCATAGCTCAATTGGATAGAGCGGCTGACTACGGATCAGCAGGTTAGAGGTTCAACTCCTCTTGGGTGCACCATCTTAAAGCCAATGACTGCAAGGCTTTATCAAAGTGCTCCGCAGTTTCCCTTCTGACCGGAAAAGTGAATTAGACCATAAATTAGACCACGTCTTTTTCACCTGACGAAAATTCCTCGTTGTATCTCGCCAAACAAAAAAGCGAATACAACATGAATACTACAGGCAAAATCATCCGGGTCGGGTCTGCACAATTTGAACGTGTAGAAACCGGCATTTATCGAAACATCGCATCGGGCACCTATTTTTACCGGCCTCAAGTGCGCGGGAAAAGGACATGGCGCTCCCTGGAAACCAAAAACCTCAAGCACGCCCGCGAAGAAGCACATCGTCGCCATGCGGGGGGCAGCACTTTCGAGGAGGATAAGGCCAGGGCCGCCGTGATGCTGGGAGAAATCATCCGCCGCTACCAGAAAGACGGCTATCCAGATCGCCAAAAACAACCGCGCGTTGGCCGCACCCTGCAAATGGAAACCCGGAATTGTTCCGTCCTGCTGAAATTCTGGGACACTTTTCCGGTGGGTGATATTTGCTTGGTCGAGTTTGATCGTTACCACGCATGGCGGCGAAAGAACGCCACGAAAGGACGTGGCGACCGGGCGGTGGACATGGAATTCAACACGATGAGCAATGCAATCCTTTGGGGAATGCGGTGCAATCTCATTCAACAAAATCCAATCAACTTCCGGCGTCCGCGTTACTGCTGCGCCAAAAATGTCCGGCACTGCCGGGAATTCATGCCGCACGATACCGAAGCGCTCCACGAAATCGCGTCGTTGTTGTTTGCCGACATCCGCGCCGAAACGCTGGGCTGGCAAATGATGTTTGAAGCCTTCACCGGCCTGCGGACTTGTGAGGCGTTAGTGATGCGGACGGATGCTCAACCGTATGAGCCGGGCTGGATTACCGCTGATGGCAAGTCGCTCTGCGTGCGCCGGGCGAAAGGTCAGGAAGGGGTAAATCCATTCGTTCGCATACATGAAGGGCTGGCGGCGTGGCTGAAAGCGCACAAGGAATGGAAACAGCGGCGGTATGCTGATTCGCCATGGTTTTTTCCGAACTACCGTGACCCGGTCGGAAAACACGCCGACAAGTTTGCCCTGACGCAATCGTTGCGGCGGCGGCGCAACACCATCGGCAAGAAAATCACGAGCCATGCCATGCGGGCCTTCTATGTCACCGTGCGGCGGAGCCACGGAATTCCTGACATTCAAATCGCGTGGGAAATCGGCCATACCTCGGCGGGCAAAACGCTGGCCTCGGTTTATGGCGGTGTGCCTCCGCATTGGCTGATGGAAGATGGGCCGAAATTGAAGTGGCTGCCGGAACCCGGCAAGCCATCCTGGGAGTCCATCAATTCAGAACTAGCAGAGCTTCAATGTCCGGCTCAAAATAGCGCCGTTCCTGCCGGGTGTCCTCCCCCAGCTTCAACAGCTTGTAACGAAGTTTCCCCGGAACCGGCTCGTCCTGCCACAGAACCGAACGGCGCTCAATCGTGTCCACGGAAACCGAAATCTTCCGGGCAGCGTCCCTGCGTGATAACCACTGATTCATTGCCAACACCTCCTTTCGCACTGAACTGAACCAAAAAAGGATTCATCTATGAAAAAACTCTTTCGCGTATCAACGGCAGACATGCTCTTTGCCTTCTGCCTCGGTTTTCTGGCGGTGGCGTTGTATCGCTGGTGGCGCAACCGTCCGGTGCCGCCGCCGCGTGGCCGTCCAACGGTGCCGGTCATGCCGCCGCCCAGGAAACGGGATTCATCGGCGCTGCCGATCAATAGCATTGGATGAACATTCATGGCGGTCACTCCGTGGGCTTGGGGATGGCAACCACCGTGTTGCCTCCCCCGGTGCCGGGTTCAAATTTTCGTTGGTCAAAATTTGCGCGAATGGCCGGCTTGCCGCCGCTGAACATTTTGCCCGCTTTCGTCACAATGGCGCTCACCTGACAGTCATTGGCTGGGCCGCCCGTTTTCAAGCCAGTTGCCAAGTCCGGAAAAACCCAATAATCATCCATCAGTTTTTCGCTGTAAGTGGGAACCGGCTTGCCGGGGCCATAGCTGGTGCTTTCGCTGTCCTCCCGTTTGATCCGGTGCTTGCCGATGGCGTCGGCAAACCAGTTGCGGGTGCGCGGGTCGCTGCACTGGTGAATTATGCGGGTCTTCAAACAATTGCACAGTGACTCCACGCGGTAGCGGCCAACGTCGCCGGGAGATTGGGCGAAATAGTTGCCGAGATTCTGCGTCAGGTTCACCACGCAACACCTACTCGAACGCGCCGTGGTCTGAAACAACTGGTCGTTGTCCGTCAGGAAGTGGTGGCTTTCATCGGCGAAGATGAACACGGGGCGCTGCCGGTTCTCGCGCCGTTCCACGGCGAGTTGCACGCAGTATTTCCAAACGATGTTGGCGAAGCGCCCAGCGGGGCCGTAAGTTTTCACCGGCAAATCCACCACAAGGATTTTGCCATCGAAAATATCCTCCGGCCTGACGGTCGTGCGTTCGCCGAAAAGCCGATGAACGTCGGCGGGGCAGAAATGCCGCGCCACAGATGCCGTGAACGTGGCGACGATGGAGGATCGGGTTTTCTCCGCCATATTGGGGAACTGCTCCAGCCAGTATCTTTCAGCCTGCGCGAAATCCGCGTCGCCAGCGGCACGGCACCTGCCTTTCACAATCAACCCGTAGCATTTTGAGTCCTTCTGCCATAGCGAGTCCTTCGCTTGTCCGGCCTTGGGCGCGGATTCAATGACTTCCTTCGCCAGCTTCAAGCTGGGGAGCTCGCCTGCGGCCATGAACAATTCCAATACTTGGGACACCATTTCATTGGCCGCATGATTCCAAAAGTCATCTGTCCGCCCCGCGCTCCGCTGGGTCAGAGAAATCAATTCCGCCAGAATCAGGGATGCGTTGCGACTGCCCAAACGCTTTGCCTTTCCCCGCTGCAACTCATAATCCAAAAAATTGAAACACAGGTCGTCGCCCTGCCCGAAAAAAATGCCGTCACGCTCGCGGCCATTTTCCGCCAGCAATTTTCTCCATTCTTCACTGTCCTCCCGTTTGACCGTGAGAACCAATCCGCCATAGCCGGCGCGGAGCATCGCGGCAGCCAAAAGTTTTGCGCTGGTGGAGCTTTTGCCCGAACCGGTATCACCGAATACTTGGACGCCTTCAAATGAATCACCGATTGTCCACGGTTCGTCACCGTTCCATTTGATTAGCGGACGCTGCTCGTCCCACGGTGCAACCGGGGCTTTACTGAATAGGTTGAATAGGCTCATAAGATTCTGATTTTGATTGGGTGGGTTTAGGGTTTGTCGCCGGAGGCGAGATTGCGAGGCATCATCACTTTCCGCGCTGGTGGCGTGACGGGCTTCTTGCGGTCGTTCTGCTTTTCAATCCGCAGAAATCTTGCGACGGTATCCTTGGAAACCGTGATTTGATATTGCGACAGGGTTGCCGCGATTTCGCCGCTGGTCGCGCCTTTGGCGTCCAGTTCAAGCAGTTCGTCGCGCAACGGCGACAGGACGGCGGTTTTGCCGCGAAGCGGACGCTGATACGATTTGGCGAACTCGCCAAGTTGCTGTTTGATTTCTTCGATGTTTATTTGATTCATAATTATTTAGTTTTAAGTTAGATACGGTTTTCGGGGGACGCGGCGACGGCTCCACACCGCCGCCGCTTTCGTCTTACCTCACGCAATGCGGGAGGAGTTAGTGTCGTCCATTTTTTCAGTTTTCAGCCGGTCTATGAATTTGGGGAGTAGCGGCTCAACGACGGCTCTTTCCTCGTCCGACAGACGTTTGTAGTCAGCCGTGCGTCTTTTGGCGAAGGTTTTCAAGTTCTTCACGCTTGATAGCAGAATGTTCTTGAAGCAGGTTTGCACCTCGACAACAAGCCAGCCTTTGAACAGCGGCAATTTGGTAAGAATTACCGGAAGGCGATGTTCCGCCAGCGCCCGCTTGGCGATGTCAGCCGCGCGCCGTTCGGTATAGTTTTGTCGCAATAATCCGCCGAAAATACCGCTGGAACATAGGATGACCTTTTCCTTGGGGTAGATTTCGGCCCGGTAGGTTTCGCCCTCGATTTCACCGAGGACACGATAGTATGTATTTTTTATGTGTGTTTTTGTTTGTTATGTCATGCGTGTTTTCCGTGTTCCCTCCGGTGCATGACTTGCCGGTGGAAATTGTTGTGCCGCCTCTCTTTTAGGCTGGTTAAGATTGTTCAACTGGGTTGGGAACCCTTGGAGACGGGGCTTCAGAATTTGCAATTCGATGGGGGACAAATCCTCGTAATGGGCGGAGCGTCCGCCGTTGCGGATTCGCAACCCGGCAACTTTTTTGACGTGAACATTTCCGAAGCAGGCTTGGACTTCGACAAAGAGCCAGTGTTTGTATGGCATGAACATCCAATGGCGGGTGAGCAATCGGACGCCTATGGAACTTGCCGGCGGGTTGGGGCTGGCGTTCGACAGAAAGTTGTCGAGCGACGGGCTATAACAGATGACGATTCGCGCCTCCGGGTATAGCTCGGCTTGGAACGCGTCAGCGTCAATTTGACCAACGGTTAAAACTGGCGCTTCGCTGGTTTTTATTTTTGCATTCATTGGTCTCCTGACTCTTGGTGTGCTTCCGTGATGGTGATTCCACGGACGGAGGGGGTTGGGTTTCCATCGGCCTCGCTGCTGGCAACGCGGATGGTTTCGGCACGTCCCCTGTGGATGATTTGCAACAGGGCCGAAAGTTTTGAACCGGTGATGGTGACGGTGTGAGTGATGTAGGTTAGCGTGAGAATTTCACCTTCAGATGCCGGTGTCAGCCGGGCGAATAGCAGGCCGGAATACGGCAGCAAATAGTCACCCGTTGGTTTCGTCTCAAACCGCGTGAAGAAGCATTGCTCGGCGGCTTCGTATGAATTTTGATTTTCGGTATTCACGGCATTCATTTTGATTTCAATGATGACAGCGTTTTAACTCGGCTGATGATTTCCCCGGACAGTTGCAATACGGGGGGTGGGTGTGTATTGGTATACTCCGCACCGCAACCGCCGGGGAAAATTGTGATTTCATTTTGATGTTTGGCTGGGTTTTAATTCCATTGGGCGGGGTTCGGATAAAACATCCGGCCATTGCGTTTCAGGAGAGCGTCGGCAATGATCCGCTCGCCTTCCGTGGGCGGCTTGGCCGGCAGGAATTGGGAGAGCCGTCCTTGGTTTGGTTCGGAAAAGGTTTGCGGTGGCCCCAGCCTCGGCTTGGCTTTGCCTTCGCGGATGATGGGATAAAGGCTTATTTCGCCCCGGTTGCCTGGCAGTTCAATGCTGACGATGACGAACTCGCGCCGGTCGGGGTGTTCGGATGGCCGGAGGTCTTGCCCGTCGGGCGGACTCATCCAGACTTCCATCAAGGAGGCAGCCGCCAGGGCGTCTTCGGCGGTGCAAAACAGCCGGAAATCTCCGACGAATTTATCCTTGGTGGCCTCATCAGGCAGATGCGGAGCGTGGACTATGGTTGGTTTTTCCCGGCCAAAACATATAAAGGTGGCGGGAAGGCGTCCGTCCTTCCCAAATGTCCCGTCAAGTATGAAGCGTAGATAGGTGCGGATGCTTTCGATGGTCAGTTCTTTTTCGATGTCGAATTTTTTCATTTGTTTTAAGTTTGATTGCGTTGTTTGTTTTTAAGTTTGACAGCGTTTTATCGGATGAATTCCTTTTGCTGATTTTTTTGCGCGTAGCGCAAAAAAGATTGAAACCGGCGGAAGTTTTGCAAATACCTCCCGCCCTGGATCACGCGCTGCGGGAACGAAAGCTGCGGCGCGAACAAATGGGGATTGATGTCCACGCTGCGGGCGGCGAGCAACGCGAGTCGGACAACGGCAATCCAGTTCACGCCCGGCATTGTGACGCCCGGCACCGGTGGTAAAGTCCGTGCCGATGAAATGACCGGCTGACGGGGTCCGGTCATTGCCCGTTCTTTTAACTTCTCCAGTCGGAGCCGCCCTTCGGGCGGCAATTGCTCAAGCTGAAATTTGCGCAATGCCTCCGGGTCAATGCGCTGTTGTTTTTTGGTGCGGTGCTGGTGAACCACCTGCGCCACTTCACGCTTGGATAGCGAGCGGCCAAGCTGCGCCTCGCGCAAGGCAACCAGCGTATCCCGCTGCGCGGCACGCTTGGAAAAAGTGGTGATGAGACTTTTATCAACGCCGCGAATCTGCGGACAACGCTGGCGGTCAAGATAGGTTTCGTAACCCAGCCCGCGCAGAGACACGGCAAGATGGGCGCGGTAAAGTTGGGTTAAATCCTTGGACTGGTCATAAAGCTGACGGGGTTCGAGCGCCTTTAACTTTTTTTCCACCGGGTCGTGGGAGTAGTCTTCAGAGGGCACCACGAATGCCCCCCTGCGGAATCGGCCCAGAAAGGGCGATGACTGAATACGACAGCAGCGGGAATGATTAAAAACGCACTTGAATAAATTCGGCGTGTTGACCTGTTCTGACTTCCAACGGTTTGGGTGCAACGCAGTGGAAAACAAACTGGTGGAGGTCAGACTAATTTGGTTTTGCAGTGAGGGCGGAAAGTTTTGCCAGCGCAGCACGGCGAAAGCTGGCCGCGCTCACGGCTATTGCTGATGTCCTGGCCGTGGCGGAGCCTCGCGGCATATTGCTTTGTTTGGGCGATATGCGGAGCATCGCGCCCTTCCCAGCCTGTCTCTTCAGGATTTGCCCCCGGATCGAACAATGATTTTCAAACCGGAAAATTTAGTTGATTGGAAGACTCAATCAGCAAAAATGAATGCCAGCCGCATTGGTGATTAAAAATTTATGAATGATAAATATTTTACCTGCAAAGGACTGACGGAAGAATTGTATCTGAATCTTCCAGTGGGATCCGTTTTTGCGATAACTGATTCATCCAATGTCGTAACAGACCTCGGGGAAATGAGTGAAATGGAATACCGTCAGGGCAATTGGGATTGTTGGTATGCGGAAAGAGTTGGCGAGATTTGCCACTGCTTCAAAGATTGGGATGAATTTCAAAAGTGGCATGAAGCCCAGTTGGAAGAGGAGCGGAGAATCGAAGAGGAAAAGAGGCGAAAATGCATTGTGCCTTTGGACTTCGCGTGACGCTTGCGTTCCCTTTGTCCATTTGGACTTTGATGATTTTACGCAAAACCCTCCTTTGCAGGAGGGCGTGAAGCGATCTGAACCGGACGGAGTCAGGCCACAGAGGCGAAGGCGTGGTTTGGACTCATGCCGGAGGAATGAAGGCTTGCCAGAAGGGACTGACAGTTTACGTTCTTCCCCATGAAGCCGACTTGGAAAGTTCTGCTCGTTTTATTCTTTGCCTCTATTGGGTGCAATATGTTGCACGCTCAACCGACGGATGCCGACCGGAAACTGTTTGAGGAAACAAAAATTAAGGCGGAGGCTGGCGATGCTCCTGCCCAATATGATCTTGGCTGTTTATACAAGTCTGGTCGCGGCGTGGCAAAGGATGCGGTGGCATACCAGGGTTGGGTGCGGAAATCAGCGGAGCATGGTTTTGCACAGGCACAGGTCACCTTGGCAGATTTATTGTCGTCGGACACCAACTCCCCCAACAACAAAGCCGAAGCGTTGGCCTGGTTAACCAAGGCGGCGGATCAGGATTATGCGCTCGGCCAATTTATGTTGGGGTTTGAATATTATCGGGCTCATGATTACGGAAACGCTTTGGTTTGGCTGAACAAGGCTGCGGACAAACGCTGGTATGCGGCTGATTACCAGTTGGGGATGATGTATCTCGATGGAAAAGGTGTCGAAAAAGATTATCAAAAAGCTTATTCGTTTTTTTACCCAGCAGCCCTTGCTGGCAATTCCGGGGCGCAATACATGCTCTGCTATATGTATGCCGGCGGTTTGGGGAGAGACAAGGATTTGGTTCAAGCATACAAGTGGGGATACATATGCGCTTCACAGGGGAATAAATATTCCCAGAAAGGACTAGAGGATTTGCGCAAAATCATGACGGCGGACCAGTTGAACCAAGCAAATGAACTGATAAGAAAATTCACGGAAGAAAGCGCCGCAACCGAAATATCTGCTGCCCCCACTCCGGCCGCAGTCTCAACCGAAAAACAAGCACTGATCGAAAAGATGTTTGCACTCACCGGGGCAAAATCCCTGATGGAAAAACAATTGGCCCTAATCATTCCGATTTCCAAAAAATCGAACCCCGAAATACCAGACGAGTTCTGGCGTCGGTTTGCACAAAAAATGAATATCGATGATTTATCCAAGCAGATTTATCCGATTTATGACAAATATTTCACGGCGGAAGATTTGAAGGCGTTTATTGCGTTCTACGAAACCCCTGCTGGGCAGAAAATGGCAAAAACCTTACCTCTGATGATGCAGGAAATGACAACCACCTGTTCCCAATGGGGCGCAAAAGTGGGTAAAGAGGTGGAAGCTGAATTAGGAAAATAAAAACTACCCGCGCCCTCTAAAAAAACCAGTTTTGTATTTTTCCGAGAACATTCCGGTTTGTGGAAGCATCCCCAACCATTTGGTCCCGATAGGGGTCACGTCTTCATCTTCCAGGTCAGCAACCCACGGATAGGTTGCCAGCAAGCCACCCCGATTAGTAACCATGCCACGAGTCTTGTGCAGGCACTTATCTGCGTAGGTCTGAGTAAACTCCCGGGCTTGTTTATGTGATGAAAAAACGGTTATTACCTGCAGAAATGTTCCAGCCGTTTGATCCCCTAATATCCAATTCCTCAATACTACGAGCGAGTATTTACGAAAAGTGGATCCTCTTTCATGGATCATGGCAAAACGCCCGACCAAGGATTCGCCGGTTACTGTGTCGGCGTCGATAATCATTCTTACGATCGCTGCCCCGGTATCGAGTTTAATAGCAATTAGATCACAGTATTCACTCATTTGACGCAGGTCGTTTGTCAGAGCTTCTTTTTTCTGAGCTGAATAACCAACCCCACCGCCGAACAATAGTCCACCATACAACCCTGCCAGCCCCGCAAAAAGCGCTTGTTTGCCGCCCGACATTCTTTTGGGATCGGCAAAGCTTTGATCGGGTGAGAGGAAGGAAAAATTCTCGCCCTTCGAGTATTCCACCAAATTGTTAAGAAAATCGAGTTTTTGCATTATTCAAAAGCTAGTTCTGCATCTCAAATGAGCCGGAGCAAATAAACTCATGCCCCATTGCCTCGACGTCAATAAATCCGCCTTTGTTTTCCCACACCGTGGCATCCTGCATCGGCATTTCCAGGCCGCTGCTGTGGATAAATACATACTTTGCTTTGGTCGGGCCGCCAAATCCTAGAATTGAGCCTGAATGTTTGCGAGCTTGCGGAAACAAAATGGCATAATGTCCAGAGTAGTCGTAACTTTGACCCCCAAATCGGAATTTTAGCTGGTCAGTTTTTATGCTTATCAGATCTGCCACTTTAACAGGAATAGAGGTGTTCGCTGACCCCATGAATTGATCCAAATAAACCAACGCCATCGGTTCTTGGGGTTGCTGGGGTTGGGTCTGGACGACCATGCCCTCTGGATTCAGGCCTTGTGACTTTACCTCCGCAGATTCCTCAGCGGTCAAGGGTCTGGTTTGCGCCGCCGCTGCATCACTGCTCGGTTGGGTTTGCTGGTAGGCTGTGCCGCTAGAACTGGTGGCGGGTGATTTGTTCTCGTCACATCCCACCGCACCGAGCGCGAGACACAGAAGCAAAAAACTAAATTTGTCAGTGGTTTTCATTTTTTTGAACTCCGGTTTTTCAAAACGTCAAGGTTATTGCTCAATTACAAAATTGTGGAGCGATGAGTCTTGGCAAAATTACTTTGGGAACAGTTTTTTCATATCTTCCTCTGCCTTCTTGTTCGCTTCGTCCAATGCTTTTTGAGCCGATGGTGGTAAAGGGGCGGGTGAAATCTGTGACGGACTGTCTGATGATCCTTGTGGTTCCTGAACTTGGGAAGATTGACTGGGTGTGTTCATTAACAGATTGAGTTCGGACCTTATATCCATAGGGGTTTTGGCAATTTCACCATTCACCAACTGATAGACACATGAAATCAGGAACGGAGCTGTGGAAACCTGACCGCGCATCTTCCAGACACCGCCGGCTTGGATGTCATTCACATAGGTATCAACATAGTTGCCGCTGCTCACGCACGTCAGCGCAAAACGCTCGGAACCAGAGCTGGTGGCACCATCAAGTGGGGACATAGCCGTGCGCAAACTAGAAAGCTGATAAACACATGGTAGCAGGAATGGGCCTTTTGATACCTGCCCTCTCAATATCCATATCCGTCCAGATATTTTATCAAGAACGTAGGTTTCCGCGTATTGGCTGCCGCTGGCACTTTTTATCAAAAACCTGTCACTGGATGACTCGGGTTGCCCTTCATCGGCCAATGGGGACAGCGCCAGTTTTCCATCCACTTGCTGGTAGAGGCAGGCGATCATATATGGACCATCGGACACTTGCCCACGCATCATCCAGAGACGGCCGGTTTGTTTGTCTAGCATGTAGGTTTCAGTGTATTGGCCGGATGGATTGCTCAGGATTTTGTAACGGCCATTTGATGTGGATGAATCATCGGCACGAGCCGATAGCGACCCTACTAAAAACCATGCAAGTGTTGCGGCCAACACCAGCTTCGGCAAAAAAGCAGCGTTTTTCATATTTTTTTTGTTTTACAAACGATTAACCACGAGGTCAAGGCACTCGCGGATCTCTCAGAGACGGCGGCTGTTTGATCTGTATCAAATAAAATTATATTCCCTCTCCCGCACGCTTAGCGACAACAAAACCAGCTTGGAACTCAACCGCCAACAACAAATCTGGAAACTGTGTTGTGATCTCCTTCAAGGTCTGGATGTGCTCTGAGTTGCGTGCGGCCTGCGGCAGGCCGGCAATTTCAATGGACTGGAAAAGTGCCTGACGAAAATCCACCCACCATTCCCGCCCGAGTGCTCCTGAGATGGATTGGGCTGCCAATCCAATTCCGATTGCCGGGAAACCTCTCGCCACGCCGATTTTGTGATAGAAATCGAGCCTTCCAGAAAATGCACGTTGACGGAGTTGCTGGTAAACCAGCGGGAAAAGCCGAACGAGCCAATCTCCAGCCTCCTCGCCCACCCAAACAAACCGAATACCGATGCAGTCTCCGGGGACTTGGGTCAATTTCATCACGGATGAAACATCTGGGATAAAATCGCTTTGAATGTGCGCGTCTTTTGATGACGCAATTACCTCGCCACGCCTGATTAACATTTGGTTCAACGTGTCGGGCGAGCCTTTGGCGAAGGCGACCATGCGTTGAATCTCAGCCAGAGGCAGCAAATGGTAGTAATGGCGCGGTGGCTTTTGGGCGGTGGCTAACTGTTTGCCAATTTCCAGCCAAGGCAAATCAAAACTCGTGTTTGAGACTGCAACGATTCCGTGCAATGTCTGGAATTGGTTGCCAGCGATTGACATGCCCGGCGACCCTTCAGCAAGAATATCGACGCCGTTTTCTATACGTTTCACCGCGCCTTCAAGCTGTCCCAAGCCTTTCTCGAATTGGTGCATGACGTTCAATGCCTTTCGCTCCACGGTCTGGTCCGTGGATATGTTGAACACCGAGATTGCTTTGGCTTCAAACAGAAAGGCACTCTTGGAAAGCGCCAGCACGTCACACAATTCGCGTGTTTTGTTGCCGTCCGGAATTTTGGGCGATGCTAAAACTGTGCCGTCGAAATTAGGTTTCAGCACATGCAATAGCAATGCTTCGTGGCTTCGTCCCTCGATGGGGTCATCGGGGACAAACTCGCCTGCGTCGGGGACTTCGACCGAGTTCCAACTCGGGTTCGCAATGTTCAATGGGAAACGGAAAAGTTCGACGTGTGGCGTTGTTCCTTTGCGAACGGCATTTTCAAAAGCCACCTGCGCTTTGCGAAATACGGGGGTTAGGACTGGGGTTGTGTAAAATTGCAGGTGCGCTCGCTTTGCGCGGTATGCATGGATAGATTCTTGAGGCAGGGACGCTGTGGCGTCGAGGACAGAAACAAACGGTTGTTCATTGTGGAAATGAACAGTGAATTGGTTTTTGCCGAGTAGATTATCGAACTCCCCGACCTCCCAAGGTTCCACCTGGGCCATATTCGGTATGAGTGGGTTAGTTTTGCTATCGAAGACCTCAAGGCCCAAAACCCGGATCAACACGTTATCGACCTGCACGTGGCCAATGAGCATGTTCACTGGGCCCCCCCGATGTATCCACTTTAAGGTGTCCGTGCTGAGTTTGACAACAAACACGACTTGGCCACCGTCATTCACGCTTGTCGCCCATAGGCCGACCTCAGCCAAGCCCATGTGCGAAAGCATCTTCTCGGATGGAACGTGCATGGTATCAAATAATCACAGATTTCTTTAATCGCATTGTAGCAAAAAATATGTGGTGGCAGAAAGCAGAAACCAAAAACAGGAAATTGATGCGGGGAAGTTTCTGCGAAGGGGGAATTGCCAGAACTACATGGCGATGGGCTGTTGAAATTTAATGGCGGCACGTGCGAGCTGTCGCATCTGGCCGCGATAATATCGCAGCTCGTTATCGTGTTTGCGGTCTGGCAGGTGAAACTCTTTCATGCGGACAAGTTCGATTTGAAGCTGTTCAACCTGCTTGACCGTGAGATGGGAGAATCGGGTCTGCGGTTTGCATCCGAGAACCTTGCGGACGAAGAGCGGGAAGGTTCGGCGGTGGGGAAGCATGGCCTTGTGCATGACCTCGACTGGCAAGCGGTGGCCAAGCAGACCGCCCGTAATCAAGCCATCCCGATGATGGCAGGCACGGTAGCGCCATTTCAGGAATGCCTGGTATTGAGCCGGCGTGGGGTGGTGGCAACCAACGTCGCCGTTGGTGAACATGTCAACGATTTCAGGATCGGGAGGCGGGCGCTTGACCCGTTCGTGTTCGTAACAGCCGCAGAAAACGTAGGCTTGGAGTCGCATTGCCGTAAGGTTAAGGTCGGATCTCTTTCCCAATTCACGTCAATTCCAACTTGGTTTTTGCGGCCATAATTTTTTACTTGTGCGCTTTCTCCCATGCCTTTGAAATTGCGGCAAAAACCGCCGGCAAGCTTTTTTCAAATTGGTCTTTGGTTATCGCGTCCCCGACTGTTTTGCCAAGCTCGGCCTTTTCGGTGAGGGACATGGCGACAACTTCAGCGGCGGTTTTTGTCCACGGCGCGGGATAAATTTCTTCAATGGCTCCCGTGGGCAAAAGGAAAATCTGCTCGTTATCTTTAATCGCGGGGTAGGCCGCGCGAAACTTGGCGTATTCCTTCTCCTGCGCCGCATTGGGCTTATCGCAGAGAATTACCAGGCACTTCTTGTAAACAGGAGTCTGGAAAAGCGGCGTGAATGCTGTATTGATGGCATCCATTGATTTGCACTGCTTAACGGTGTCGCCGTTCGCCATGATTACCTGCAAGCGCGGAGTC
>JARLJJ010000125.1 GCA_031291275.1 Formivibrio sp. | reverse complement strand
TGGACTAACCTCGGTCGCAATGCTGGCTGTAAATGCGACAGAGGCTTCGATGTGGACGATTGCTGCAGCCGTTAGCATGACGGTGTTACTGCGGACTTTCAAGGTCTCGCAGAGCAAATGACTGTAGCCGCAAACAACGGGCCTCAACTCCTCCCCTCCCACAAGCCTGCGGATCTGACAAAACCGGCATGCTCGGCGGTCTACAACCAATACGTTAGCGACATGAATGCCCTAAACGCCAAGTATGCGCTTGGCTGGCAAGAGGCCGCTGGCGCAGGAGTCGGTGCCACCATAGTGACTCAACCCTCACTCTGGGGGATGGCGTACAGGATTTCACAGGTGAACGAGAGGTTCTTAGGCTTCATAGGGCTTGTCGCCCCTACTGTTATCCACACTGGCGTGGCCGCTGCAACCGACGAGGGACAAGAACGTCGGGCGCTAGCAAGTTCCTATGCACAGAGCACGCAACAGTGCGACCCAACCAGATAAGGCCAAGGTCAATTTTTGGGAGGAGCAATGGCTGATAGAGTCGACGGTAAACAGGTGATCGGAGTCTGGACCTGGATTGCGAAATACACGGTCACGATTGTCTCAGCTTATACCTTCCAAAGATTGTGGACGGCGCATCCCTTGCGAAGCTTTGGACTCGGCTTAGGCGTGGGGATTGTTCTTCAATACCTCATCCCGCCCAGGGGTAAGCCCACTGTGGCCTTGGGGGTTGTGCTTTTCTTGGCGGTTGTCGCAGGAATCATCATAGCTAGGTTGTGAAGAGTAAGTCGAAACACCGCGATCCGGCCACTGAGCATGACCATTTTCGTCGCGCTAATCGAACTGGCAACGCTTCTCATAGCCATCGGCGCACTAGTCGGCGGAATCTTTTTGGCCGGGTGCCCCATTCATTCCATCGTTTGGAATGAGTGGGATATCACACGGTTGACGGGGCGAAATCACAGACCTCAAATGACGGCCGCATAGTCTCACGATGTGACGGCAGGTCTCAAACGCTGCAACTGGGGCCAGACG